>CAIXVA010000238.1 GCA_903922745.1 uncultured Actinomycetes bacterium | reverse complement strand
CTAGTTAAAGTTTCTTCCCAATTACTCGGAATTATCGTAGAAATATTGCGGAATTTCGCTTAATTTTTCCTGATAAGCGCAAGCTGGCCTACAGGCCTCAAATTGCGAAATTGTCGGAGTAAGTTGTTAAAGTAACCTATTCAATGCAGCAGTTAGTGAAGTAAAATCTGGGGGTAAGACAAGTGCAGGAGATTTACGCGGCAGCAGCAACCAGCAGCTCCGCATTTGCCGCACTTATCTGGTGGTTGGTGCCCTTCTTTGCTGTCCTCGGCGCAATCATTTATGTCACCTGGGTTTCTAAGTTCAAAGACAAATATGCAAATGAGACGAATCGTTCGGTAACTAAATTCCAAAGTTTCCAAGACAGTTTTCGCGATGACTCCACACCCAATACCTAAATATCTCTCAAAACCCTCACTCTATTTTCTGCTATTTGTATTTCTCTTTGCGCTTTTGGCGCCGATGCCATTTGCAATTATTTCACCGGGTCCAGTAACCGATTTATTGAGCAAAGGCATCAAAATAACTGGCGATGCAAACAGTGGCCAAGTTTCTGCGCCATCTGGGAAGCTTTATTCGCTCTCAGTTTATGTATCTAATCCTGACCGTAGGCCGCCGGGAATCCTGGTTTTAGAATCCTGGCTGAAAGGTGATTCTGTTGTATTGCCTAGTGAAGTTGTTTATAAAGATGGTGAAACAACTAAATCAGCTAATGCCCAAGGTAAGAAAGAAATGCTTAAGTCAGAGGAGACTGCCGCAATTGCCGCAGCTAACTTTTTAAAAAGTGCGCAGCCAGATAAACCATTGAATTGGAAGGTCTCAGATATTAAATTTGTAATGAAGCGAGTTGGCGGACCAAGTGCCGGCCTAGCTTTTTCTCTCGCACTTATCGCCAAACTTTCAAATCCAGAATTAATTTCTGGAAGAAAAATTGCCGTGACTGGAACAATAAATCAAAATGGCAGAGTTGGAAGTATTGGTGGAATTGATCAAAAGTTGATAGCGGCCCGAGATGCTGGTGCAACGATCGCGGTAATACCAAGAGCCAACTGCCGAGATATAACCTTTGCTGGGAATGGTTTGCAATTAATCGCGGTTAACAACCTGAGTGAAGCATTTCACGGATTAATTGACCCAAAGTTTGCCCAAAAATTGAATTGTCCCGCCTGAATTTCGAAACATTTTTAAAATGTGGGTTTGCCCTGTTTTTCCCACTAGGTAGAGTATGGACATGAGTTCATTTCAATTTCCCGGCAATCCCTTCTCTGGTTCATCTAGACCACAAAACCCAATGCGACCAAAACGGCCAGGACCACTAGCCCTCACAATAATCGCGCTAGTAGTTCTTGGTTCAGTATTAGTTGGCCTTAGTGGTTTCTACGCCGATTTGCTCTGGTTTCGCTCTGTTGATTTTCAATCTGTCTGGAGCACAGTTCTTGTTACAAAAGCCTCACTATTTGTTTTCTTCGGACTCATAACTTCATTATTCATAACTTCAAATATTTACTTAGCATTTAAGAGTCGACCACTCTATGCACCGGTTTCAATCGAAGCAGATAATTTAGAACGCTACCGAGGTCAACTAGAACCAATTCGTCGCTGGGTCTTACTTGCGATTGCACTTGGTTTCTTTTATTTCTCTGGAACTTCAGGAATTGCGCTCTGGGAAAAATGGTTGCAATTCAAGAATGCAACGACCTTCGGTGTAAAAGATTCACAATTTGGTTTAGATGTTTCCTTCTTCGTATTTAGATTACCGTTTTACGAGGCACTTATTGCTTGGGCAATTTCTACCCTAGTCCTAACAATTATTGCGAGTGCTGCGGTTCATTATCTTTACAGCGGAATCAGATTGCAGGTCGCTGAAGATAAGACAACGGTTGCTGCTCGGGTTCAACTTTCAGTATTGCTTGGAATTTTGGTATTAATCAAGGCCGTTGCATATTGGTTTGATCGCTACGCCCTTGCGTTAAAAGAGGGAAGACTTATTACCGGTCTTTCTTACACAGATGTGAATGCACTTCTGCCTGCTAAAGCAATCTTGGCTGGAATCTCATTAATCTGCGCACTTCTATTCTTTGCAAACATAGTTCGCAAATCTTGGTTACTTCCAGCAGCTGGAACAGCGCTGCTTGTTATCTCATCTGTATTAATCGCAGGTATTTATCCTGCTGCTATTCAACAATTCCAAGTAAAGCCAAGTGAGTCTTCAAAGGAAGCGCCATTTATTCAGCGCAATATTGATGCAACACGTGATGCTTTCGGTTT
>CAIXVA010000237.1 GCA_903922745.1 uncultured Actinomycetes bacterium | reverse complement strand
CGTAGCAATCCAAACGAGTAATGAAGAACGTTCGGGCCATGCACTGGCAGATTTTCCCAACACAACAGTTGTTTCAACAATTGAAGAGCTGGTTTCACATCAACTTGATCTCGTGGTCGTCGCTTCTGCAAACTTAGTTCACGCAAAGCACGCAACCGCTGCGATAAACGCTGGAATACCGGTAGTCGTAGATAAGCCAATGGGACGCACATTGGCCGAAACCCAAGAAATTGTTAATGCGGGCGAATCCGCGGGTGTAGGCGTATCAACTTTCTTTAATCGTCGCTGGGATAGTGATGCTTTAACCATTAAGAGCGTCCTAGCAAGTGGAGTTCTAGGCACTGTGCACCGAATGGATTCGCGATTTGAAAGATTTAGGCCAGAACTAAATGCAACTTCATGGCGAGAAAACATGTCTGCAACTGATGGCGGGGGACAACTATTAGATCTTCAGCCACATTTAATCTCAACTGCAATTGATTGGTTTGGCACTGCAGAACTTGTAACGGCAAGTGTCCGTTCATTGCGCGGAGGCGCAGATGATGATTCAGTATTGGTTTTGCAGCACAAAAGTGGAGTCATGTCCTACCTTTCAGCAAGTGCTGTCGTAGGAGCTCCAGGTCCGAGAATTCGTATTCTGGGCACTAAGGGCGCGTTGGTAATAAACGAATTAGATCCACAAGAAGCCCTTCTTCGTGCAGGTAAGTATCCGGAAAATGGAACATGGACAGTTCCGACAACATCACAAGCATTCATTCATCGTGGAGATGATGTTGAAGAAATCGATTCTGTTCCGGGTAATTACGGCCACTTTTACAAGGCTATCGAATTAGCAATTACTACTGGTGCGCCATGGCCAATCCCGAATTCGGATGCGTTATTTGTAGCAGCGATGATTGACCAGGCACGCGAAATTGGTGCACGTGCACACTGAAGTACTTATTGTTGGTGCAGGTTTAGCAGGACTTAGTGCAGCAATTCATCTAGAAGCTGCTGGTGTTGAAGTAACAGTCATCGAATCCTCAGATCGTGCCGGTGGACGTGTAGCCAGTGATGTCATTGATGGGTTCATTTGTGACCGAGGGTTTCAGCTGATTAATGCACGGTATCCAGCGTTGCAAGAGCTAGATGTTGTTAAGGAATTGGATTTCATTGAAGCCCCCCGAGTAATTGAAGTGAGCCTGGAGGATCGACGTCATGCAATTGGTGATCCTCGACAGGCGCCTTGGACTGCATTAAATAATGCAACAGGAACGATCACTGAAAAGTTCGCGCTACTCAGATTCATAGCCGGGAAAGCTACATCGGGACAGTCGATCGGTCAGGCACTTCGCAATACGGGAACTTGTTATGAAAGAGTTTTACGACCATTCCTACAAGGAGTTTTCTTAACAGATCCAGATAATGTTGACGCCCTATATGGACATTCAATAATCAAGAGCTTTGTTAATGGCAGACCAGGAGTACCGCGCAACGGTGTTGGTGAACTTTCTCAGTCACTTGCTCGTCGTGTCAGCAATATGATCTATAACACCAGAGTCGATGGATTAGATCTAACATCTGTCAACACAAACAATGGCAGCTACACAGCGGACAAGATTCTGATTGCAACGGATGCAACAACTGCCACGCAGCTATTAGGTTTAACAGAAGTGCCCCGTATGGCCGGATGCATAACTTGGTATCACGCAGTCGCACAAAATCCTTCAGGTACTGGACGCTTAGTTGTTGATGGGCAAAAGCGTGGTCCGATCATTAATTCAGTTGTTATGTCAGATATTTCATCTAACTACGCACCCCAAAATCAGCACTTGGTGTCAACAACAACTGATTTAAATGTTACCGAGTCCGATGTTCGTCGCCATTTAGCGATTGTGTGGGGAGCAAGTACTCACCAATGGCAATTCATTGCAAAGTATGAAATCCCAGCGGCATTACCTATTCATAATGTTGGACGCGCGTTGTCTCAAAGTATGAAGCTTAACGATCACCATTTTGTTGCTGGTGACCACCGAACAGTTCCATCACAACAAGGAGCGTTATTTTCTGGGCGCCTTGCAGCTCAATTAATCTTGGACTAGTTGAGCAAGTGCTTCAGAGATATGCGGGTAATCCCAAGTAAAACCAGCTTCTTGTAAAACGTGTGGAATAACTCGCTTGGACCCAAGAATCTCGGATGAAAAACCACCTAAGGCAATTTTTAATGCGATCGCAGGTGCTGGAAACAGTGCAGGTCGATGCATCGCACGGGCAAGTGCTGATGTAAATTCTTGATTAGTTACTGGGTTGGGCGCAGTTACATTTACTGGACCTGAAATTGTATGTTCTAAAGCAAAGACAATTGCACGGATTTGATCATGCAAAGTGATCCATGACCACCATTGTTTTCCATTACCCATCTTTCCGCCAAGACCTAAACGAAATAATGGAAGCATCTTTCCAAGTGCGCCACCAGTTGGGTCCAATACCAAGCCGGTACGAATTTTAACTGTACGAATTTCTCCAGCAAGATCTGCAGCCGCTTCCCATTCACGACAAACAGCAGCCAAGAAATCATCCCCAGCGCGATCAGTTTCAACAACTGCTCGGTTACCGCTCTCGCCATACCAACCAATTGCAGATGCTGAGATAAATACTTGTGGTTTTAGTTCCGCTACAGCTTTTGCAATGGCAGTAGTGCCAAGCAATCTCGAATTTAGAATTTCGCTCTTGTACTTCTTATTCCATCGCTTATCGCCAACACCAACACCGGCTAGATGAATGATTGCATCTACGCCACGAAGTGGTTCAAGATCTACAAAGCCAGTCTGTGGATCCCACTGCACCTCATCTGGTGCAACGGGGGCACGACGCACTAAGCGTTGAACCGTGTGACCTTCGCTTTTTAAATGTCCAACAAGTGCTGTGCCAATTAGGCCTGAGGCACCCGTAATTGCAATACGTTGTGGAACTGTCATAGCTGACTTACAGTCCTAGATCTGACTCGAAAGCGCCACCTTCGAGGCGTTCTTTAAGAGTTACTAGGAATCGGGCGGCATCTGCGCCATCGACAACGCGATGATCGTATGAAAGCCCTAGGTAAACCATGGAACGAATAGCAATTGTTTCTCCACCATCTTCACCACGAACAACCATTGGACGCTTAACAACTGCGCCTAAGCCAAGGATTGCTACCTGTGGTTGATTAATAATTGGAGTATCAAATAGTGCTCCGCGACTTCCAGTATTTGTAAGAGTAAAAGTTCCGCCGCCTAGTTCATCTGGAGTGACCTTGTTATCGCGTGTGCGAGCTGCAATATCTGCAATCTTGCGAGCAATTCCACCCATGTTGAGATCACCAGCGTTAGCAATAACTGGAACTAGCAATCCTCGTTCTGTATCCACTGCAATACCAAGGTGTTCTGTTCCATGATAAGTAATCTGATCGCCTTCAACAGAAGAGTTCAGAACAGGGTGTTGCTTCAAAGCTTCACAGACTGCAACTGCAAAGAATGGAAGGAATGAGAGCTTTACGCCTTCACGTTCTTCAAAGCTCGCCTTTGAACGATCGCGAAGACGTGCAATCTTTGTAACATCAACTTCAATAACGGTAGTTAGTTGTGCACTGACGTGAAGTGATTCCACCATGCGTGCTGCAATAACTTTACGAAGTCGAGACATAGTCACTGTTGTTCCACGTAGTGGAGAAACCGCTACAACTGAAGGTCGTGGCGCACTTGGTGCGGATGCAACTGGCGCTGATGCTGCAACAGGTGCTGCAGGACGAGCTAATGCTTCAACATCTTCGCGACGAATTCTTCCGCCGATACCTGTTCCGGTAACTTGTGCAAGGTTCACACCAAGCTCTGATGCGAGTTTACGAACCAGAGGAGTCACATATGCATCTGCTGGTTGTGAAACTGGGGCAGACACCGCGACTGGTGCCGCTGGTGCTGGATTATTGTTGGGTACTACAGAAATACCTAATCCCCAAGTTCTTTACATCAGCTTGCAACTGATTGGCCGGAGCTTCTGAGTGACTACAAGGATCGCACACCTTCGTAGAGGCCCTTCACTCGTAGTGTCGAAAGACCTAACTTTAATAGAGGTTAGTCCGTGTAAAAGTCCGGCTGCTTTGCAACTTGGGTAGATAGTAAGTAGATATAGCGATAAATATGAGCAAAATCGTCTTAAGCCCAGTAGTCTTGGTAGACGAGAAGAATTTGCAGACGTGGGAGCAGATACTGAACGACTTATCAGTGTGCTACCGTCTAACAGAACATCTAAGTGAAGATGCGGGGAGGAGGGCCAGGGCTAAGGAGCTGCTGGTCGACCCGAATGAACCACCACGTGATGCGGCGTTGGGGTGGAATGGCCTGAGCGCCTATAAAGCCATGTTAGTTATGAGTCTGGGTAGGCACCCGACTGAAGAACAACTGGAAGAAATAAATGAACAGTACGTCGATAGGTTTCGAACGGCTGTTAAACGATATGAAGAGGGGCGGGCCAACTTGTTAGCAATGGCGCAATGGCTGGTTTCATCAGTATTACCTGAGAACCTACTCCCAATATTCGGCGAGTACGCGTATGACGATATTTATAACCGTAGTAGAGCAATAAAGCTCAGGTTCAGAACGTCAAATAAACATGGTG
>CAIXVA010000236.1 GCA_903922745.1 uncultured Actinomycetes bacterium | reverse complement strand
GGGAATGCCGAGACTTCTGGGATATATGGCGGAGATCCCGTAAAGGTTGCGAAAGCCGGTATTGAGTTCGCCAAATCTAGGCAGTACAACATGGTCATCGTTGATACAGCAGGGCGTTTAGGTGTTGATGAAGATTTAATGAAGCAAGCATCTGATATTCGAGATGCCATTAACCCTGACGAAATTTTGTTTGTCGTCGATGCGATGATGGGTCAGGACGCTGTTAGAACATCCCAGGCCTTCTTAGATGGTGTTGGTTTTGATGGCGTCGTGCTAACAAAGCTCGACGGTGATGCCAGAGGTGGTGCGGCACTTTCTATTGCATCAATGACAAAGCGTCCGATCATGTTTGCATCAACCGGTGAGAAGCTACATGAGTTTGATATTTTCTATCCAGAACGCATGGCTTCTAGAATTCTGGGTCTAGGCGATGTTGCAACATTGGCAGAGCAGGCTAAGAAAGCTTTTGACACAGATACATCAGCAAAGTTAGAGGCAAAGTTTGCTAGCGGTGAAGATTTCACATTGGAAGATTTTCTAGAGCAATTGCAGGCGATGTCGAAAATGGGAAATATGTCCAAGATCCTTGGAATGTTGCCGGGCGCTGGTGCAATGAAGAAACAAATTGAAAACTTTGATGAGGGCGAGATTATTCGCACAAAGGCGATTGTTCAGTCGATGACTCCTACAGAACGCCGGGATCCGAAGGTTTTAAATGGCTCTCGTAGAGCCCGTATTGCACTTGGTTCTGGCCGAAAGGTTTCAGATGTTAATAACTTGGTGGATCGATTCTCGGCGGCACAAAAGATGATGAAGCAGGTTCGAAATGGCGGTATGCCGGCTGGTATGCCACCTGGTATGGGAATGCCTGCGATGCCCAAGGTGAACAAGCCAATAAACAAGAAGAAGTCCAAATCAGGTAATCCAGCTAAGCGAGCGCTAGAACAGGGTCAATAAACCCCGATTTCGCATCTGAGGCCTTAAATGGCAGAATTGGGAACCTGTTGAAGGGGCCCTCTACCCCCAGCAACATCCACAATTCGATAGTCATATGAATTGATCGCGCACCCCGCTGCGATTGATACGCATGGCACACATTTACAGGAGTACAACTTTCTTGGCTACAAAAATTCGTTTAATGCGCATGGGCAAAATCCGCACACCGTTTTTCCGTGTTGTTGTTACAGACGCACGTAAGGCACGTAACGGTCTATCAATTGAAGAAATTGGTCGCTACGTTCCAGGACAAGAGCCATCACTAATCGAGATCAACTCAGAGCGCGCTCTGTACTGGCTCGGCGTTGGTGCACAACCATCTGAAGCTGTAGAGGCTTTGCTTAAGGTGACTGGCGATTGGCAGAAGTTCAAGGGTCTTCCAGGAACTGAAGGAACTCTTCGCGTTGCAGCACCTAAGCCATCAAAGGTTGTTGCGTATGAAGCAGCGATGAAGGCTGCTGCTAACGAGCCTGCAGAAGGTGCAACAACAATGAAGAAGAAGGCACAGGAGAAGCTTGCAGCTAAGGCAAACCCTGTGACCGAACCAAGTGCAGATGATGCTGTGGCAGAGGTTCCAGCTGCGTCCGAAGTAGAAGTTAACGATGCGGTGTCCGAGGTTCCAGCTCAAGAGACAACTCCAGAAGTTGTGTCTGAAGTTGTTGAAACTCCAGTTGAAGAAGCGGCTGCAGAGTAAACATGATGGATGAAGCCCTAGAGCATTTGGTCAAGGGAATCGTCGATAATCCCGATGATGTTGTTGTCTCTGAAAAGAGCGGACGTCGCGGAACAACTTTAGAGGTGCGTGTTAACCCTGAAGATATCGGCAAGGTCATTGGTCGTAATGGTCGTACAGCAAAGGCACTTCGTACCGTTGTCAGTGCGCTCGCAGGACGCGCAGTGCGCGTCGATCTCATCGAGACCGACGAAGCTCGATAACAATGCGCTTACTCGTGGGGCGAATTGGTCGCGCTCACGGAATTCTTGGTGAAGCGACGATAGAGGTTCGTACAGATGAACCTGATCGTCGCTTTGCCATTGGTGCCACAGTTCAAACGGATTCCAATGGTGAATTAAAAGTCATCTCTGGCCGAGTTCATAACGGTATTTTATTGTTGGGCTTTGAGGGCATTACTGATCGCAACAGCATTGAAAAACTTCGCAACACATTGCTTTATGCAGACGTTGATATCAATGAAACAAATGATGACGATGAGTATCACGTGATGCAGCTAATTGGGTGTGCGGCAGTTCTTGAATCTGGCGAAGTATTTGGTGAAATTACTGATGTCATTAATCTTCCAGGCCAGGATTTGCTTGCAGTTAAGACGACACAAGGCGAGCAGTTAATTCCCTTTGTCCATCAGTTGGTACCAACCGTTGATGTTGTGAACAAGAAAGTGGTGGTAATTCCGCCAACAATCACGGGGGAGATGGCATGAAAATTGATGCGGTAACAATCTTCCCGGACTACTTTGCACCACTACAGCTTTCTCTGCTGGGTAAAGCCCAAGAACAAGGTTTGGTAAAAGTTGGTATTCATGACCTGCGTTCTTTTTCAACAGATAATCACAACACCGTGGATGACACTCCTTACGGTGGTGGCGCCGGCATGGTTATGCTGCCAGAAATCTGGGGTAAAGCTCTAGATCAATTAATGACACCAGAAACAGATTTAATCATTCTGACACCAGCAGGCAAGCGCTTTGATCAGCCAATGGCAGCACAGTTTTCTCAAGCCAAACATTTAGTCTTTGCATGTGGACGTTATGAAGGTATTGATGACCGAGTTCGTCAACATTATGAAACAAAGAACTACCGCGTGCATGAAGTATCTATTGGTGATTATGTTTTAGGTGGCGGTGAAGTTGCATCCCTTGTAATGATTGAAGCTATTACTCGCTTGATTCCAGGGGTGCTTGGTAACCCTGAATCTTTGGCAGAGGAATCACATAACGAAGAGGGGTACTTGGAGTATCCAAACTTCACAAAGCCTTCAACGTGGCGAGATATTGAAGTCCCGGCAATTTTGCTCAGCGGTAATCATGGGGAAATTGCTAAATGGCGGGCGGCGCAAGCACAAGAGCGTGCCAAGAAGAATCTCTAGGCTTGAAGTAGAGTTGCCACCATGTGCAGATTGCTAGCCTTTTCATCCCTAGAACGTAAGAGTTTCTATGACGTTGTGGGTACTGAGTTCGACAAATTTGTTGCCATGTCATCAGAGCACAAAGACGGTTGGGGTTATGCCCACGATGGCCAGATTTTAAAAGATGTTAATCCTGCCCATGAATCTGATTCGCTAACTCAGGCAAAAACAGAGGTTCTCACCGATGGCGCGCTTCTTCACTTGCGTCTTGCCTCTAAAGGAATCACAGTCAATATTGATAACAACCACCCTTTTACTCATGGCACTACAACTTTCATGCACAACGGCACCATCCGACCTGGAAATACTGCAGAGCAGTTCATTGCCGATAAATACAAAGGATTTCTGCAAGGCACGACAGATAGTGAACGATTCTTTTATGCGCTGCTCTCACAAGTGGATGAGCATGGATTAGTTGAAGGTGTGCGATCAATCGTGAATTTGATCCGTTCTAAAGCTGACTACACCGCGCTCAATGTCATGGTGCAAACACCTGACACTTTAATTGCTGTGTGCGAGTTTAATGAAGCTAACAAATCGG
>CAIXVA010000235.1 GCA_903922745.1 uncultured Actinomycetes bacterium | reverse complement strand
GACCCTGCATTCTCAAGATCTTGGCGATGCGAGACTCTACATCGACAATAAATTCAAAATCTTTTGGCTCATCTTCGCTCACAATTGCCAAAACATTTTCAAGGGTTGCTAATCCATCATCATATTTTTCAAGCAAGATTTGTGCCTTGCCAAATTCAAAAGTGGCGAAAGTTTCACGGCGATGATCATGGCCTGTTTCAAAAACATCAACCGCTTTCCGAGCAGTCTCCAAGGCTAACTCACCTTCACCAAGTTCAATTAAACATGACGCCATTTTTTGATCACAACGGGCAACATGAATTACTTCTTTATTTCTCTTGAAGAGAGATCTTGCTTCTTTGAACGCTTCTATAGCCTTCTCGTAATTCTTTAATTCACGTTCTGCGCAACCAATTAAGTGCAGATCATTTGCTGCACCAATTTCATTACCGTCAACTAAATGTTCTTGTGCACACTCGTTCATTGTTTCGACAACTTTGTCATATTGCTTTGATGTGTACCACCACTCACCAAGAGTGCAGGCAAGTTCAAGTGCGATTGGTGATTTGTTCTCGCGAAGCAATTCGACAGCCTTACTCATTGCTAACGCTGCTTCATCCATTCGCTTTAATTGATTTAAGTTATAACCAATCGCTGAATAGGCCTGTGCTAATCCTTCGGATGGTGCTTCTTCGCCAAGTTGTGAATAAATATCACGTGCGGTTTCGGCCAATGCAAGTGCTTCGTCATATTGACCTCGTGCATAAATGCGAGCGCTTAATTCGTAGTATGTGCTGGCTCGTTCTTCGCCTTCGACTTCGGGGATGCGATCCCACAACATCTCTTCGCTGATGAGTTCTTCTAAGCCATCATCTTCGCCCATGAAGGAAACTTATACGCAGATCTGCCTAAAAACCTTTCAAATGGACAGCCCTGCAAGCGTGGTTTACCCTTCTACTTGCAAACGATTCGCATCTACCTTCAGGAGCACCGTGAACCAGATTGTCCAAGAGCAGGTCAAGCTCCCCTTCCGTGACCGCCTGACTCGGGATGAATGGCGCCGTATGGCTGCCATGTTTGGCTTCATTCTCTTCTTACACGTTGCTGGAGCGCTATTAATGTGGAAGGCAACCACTGGAAATTATGAATTAGCTGACGGAACATTGTTTGGCTGGGGAACAGCGGCGCTGGCATACACATTAGGTATGCGCCATGCATTCGATGCCGACCATATCAGCGCGATCGATAACACCACACGAAAGTTAATGTCTGAAGGAAAGCGACCATTAGCGGTTGGCTTCTTCTTCTCGCTAGGTCACTCATCTGTAGTGGCATTTCTTGCAATTTTACTTAACTTTGGAATCAAAGCTGTTGGGTCGCAGCTTAAGGATAGTAATTCATCGCTGCACCACTACACCGGATTAGTTGGAACAACTATTAGCGGAACTTTCTTGATGCTAATTGCGATCTTAAATTTAATGATTCTAGTTTCAATCGTTGGTGTATTTATACAAATGCGCAAAGGTGCTTACAACGAAGAAGAGCTTGAGAAGCATTTGAACTCTCGTGGCCTGTTGATGCGCTTCTTTGGACCGATTGCACGTCGTATCGATGCATCATGGAAAATGTATCCGCTCGGAATCTTATTTGGATTAGGTTTTGATACTGCTACTGAAATTGGCTTACTGGTGCTTGCAGGTTCATCAGTTATCGCAGGACTTCCGTGGTGGGCGATTATTTCATTGCCACTTTTCTTTGCTGGCGGCATGAGCTTGCTCGACACAATTGATGGTTCCTTTATGAACTTTGCCTACGGTTGGGCATTTTCAAAACCCGTACGTAAGGTTTACTACAACATAATCATTACCGGACTATCTGTTTCTGTCGCACTTTTTGTTGGCGGACTTGAGCTCTGTCAAGTGTTCGCTTCACAGTTGAATTTAACCGGCGGGTTCTGGAATTACGCCCTTGCATTTAATTTAAACAGTGCTGGGTACTTCATTGTGGGAGCTTTTGTAGTTGTCTGGACAATCGCTTTATTGCTGTGGAAGTACGGCAAAATCGAAGAACGTTGGCACAACAAGGCTCATGAAGCCCAATTATCACGTGGAGAAGAATCAGATCACACCGCTGCAGGAATTGGGTTAGGCCCAATTAAAGATGGCTTTAAGATCGACTAAATAACTTTATGCGCTGCTGACTAATTGCCGCACCGAGTAAAACAATCGCCCCACCCACTGGTTCATACCAAGTAACGCCCTCACCCAAAAAGATGATTCCAACTATCACTGCAACAACGGGGGTCACATATGTCACGGTGCTGGCGATGGCGCTACCGGCTGCTTCCATAATTTTAAAGTTCCAGATGTAAGCAAAACCTGAACCAAGAATTCCTAAAGTGAGCATCGCAAGAACTGGACCAGGACGATAATAATCTTGTGCAATTCCGTCGATCATGTAAAGCGGAAGCAAGGTGAGCGCTCCCATCGTTAATTGCCCCGCAGCTAGTGATTCTGCTTGAAGCTTCATTGGTAAAACAAATTTACGTGAGTATGGAAATGAAACGCCGTAACAAGCCACTGCAGACAAAAGTGCGATGACAGCAATTGTTGGGTTATCTCCCAAGCCTTGCCATGCACCAAGAACTGTGAGAACACCAAGAAATCCAGTTAGTAAACCAATGACCTGAAAGCTCTTTGGCTTTTCTTCCCGAAATGCAATCATGATTGCAAGTAATGTCATTAATGGAGTTACCGCGTTAATAATTCCAGCAAGAATCGAGGTCACCTTCGTTTCGGCAAAAGCAAACAGAATTCCAGGAAATACGTTGAGCAGTAACGCGACAACCCACAAGTGAAACCACATTGCTTTGCCTTTAGGTAGCGCAATCCCTTTAATGCGAGCCCAGATCAAAAGAGTTAGTGCTCCCAGAGATACCCGCCCAAACGCAACCCCTATTGGAGTTAAGAACTCAAGACCTAACTTAATGAAGATAAAGGAACAGCCCCAGACAACGCCTAGGGCGATGTAGAGGCTGATCCAGTTAGAGCTCTTTTTACGGGAAGCTGAGGCAGAAAGCACCTAGCAATGATGACACAACCATCCAGACCCACCAAACATTGACGATGTCTACATGCCACACATTTGCTGCATACAGTCCAAGCCGTGCGCGGTTCCAGTTTCCAAATGAAATAAAGACTGTCAACGCCAGGTGAACAAAGTTCATTACTGCGAACAAGTAGAAGCAAGAAACATATGCACCGTCAGAGAATGTAAATGGTGCTGTTACGAATGTGTTGTACTGGAAGTAAATTGCAGTTATTGAAGCAATCAACGCAATTAATGATCCAAGTTTTAACTGAACATCATTGTGTGCTCGTGCACCTTTAAGCGCATAGAAATGTGTCAGCAACCCAACAGCAGCGATTGCAGTAACGGTCCAAGCTTTAGATGATGACACTGCAACAATTGCTGCATGCTCTTCAGTTGCTTTTGGTAACCACATGTCATTGACATTTTGCGCACGTAGATAGAAGTACACAAAGACCATGCTGAGTGCGAATGCGATATCTGCAACCAGAATTAGAATTACTCCAAGGCGGTTACGACTTCCAACGACATCTGGGTCTTCGTGATGGGCGTTGTGTGAATGTGTCTCGACGCTCATTTCTTTTCCTTTCCGTAGCCGTATGGATCCGAAGTAACAACTGGCAGAACTGCAAAGTTTTCAAGTGGGATTGGATTTGCAACAGTCCATTCCAAAGTCTTTGCATGCCATGGGTTCATTGGAGCGACTACTCCATGGCGCCATGAAGAGATAACTCCGTAAAGAAGTACCAACATTCCAGACATAATCACTGCAGCACCTATCGAGGTAATTAGATTGCCCCGATTAAAGAGTGCTGCATAAGCTTCTACGCGGCGTGGTTGTCCTTGTAGACCAACAATGAACATTCCACCGAAGGTTACGTTAAATCCAATCTGAACCATCCAAAATGAAATCCAACTGAGCTTCTTATCAAACATACGACCTGTCATCTTTGGGAACCAATAGACAAGTGAGGCAAGTGCTCCGGTTAGTCCAGCACCCATTAATGTGTAATGGAAGTGCGCTGTGACATACATAGATCCATGAAGGAACGCATCAGCTGGAACATCTGAAAGATAGATTCCAGTAATTCCACCGATCATGAAATTCCATAGCAATGCAAAGATCGACAATGTTGGCATTGTCATCCACAGTCGCCCTCGCCACAACGTTCCGACTAGGACTAAGAACAACATTCCTGTTGGAATAGAAATTAATTCAGTCGTTAACATAAATGGCGCATTTAGTAATGGTGCCCATCCAGAAATATACATATGGTGAGCCCAAACCAAGATAGATAGCCCTGAAATTCCAGCGATACCCATTACTGCAACATTGAAGCTAAATAAAGGACGACGTGTAAACACTGGCGCCATTTCCATTAATGCTGCTACCGCAGGAATTAAAATTACATAAACTTCTGGGTGACCCATAATCCAGAACAAGTTTTCATAAAGCCATCCTGATCCACCGCCAGCAGTGTTATAGAAGGAAGTATCGAGTGCTCGATCCATACCTGACATAACCTGTGACAAGAAGAAAACTGGGAATGCTGGCAAAGCCAACGCAACGGAAGCTACAACTCCGTAAATAAAAATTGGAGTGCGGTTCCAGGTCATACCCTTAGCACGCATACGAACAACTGTTGTGGTGATGTTTGCACCTGCAACCATCGTTGAAAGCGCAAAGATACAAATAAACATGATGTAACCATTCATGCCAAGTGGTGCTTGCCCTGCTAATGGGTTGTAAGCAGACCAACCAGTTGAGATTCCACCAATAAATTGTGCCCAAATCAATGGAATAGCTGCTGCCACAATTAGCCAGAAACTAAGCGCATTTAATCGCGGGAAAGCCATATCTCGAGCACCGATCATGATTGGCATGATGAAGTTACCAATTGGACCAGTAACCATGATGATGGTTCCGACAATCATGATGATTCCGTGTGTACCAACGATTGAGTTGTACGCCTGAGGATGAATTAATCCTCCTTCAGGAGTACCCAAGTTTGCGCGGATGAGCATCGCCAAAATTCCACCAATACCAAAGATCACCATCGTGATAATTAAGTATTGAATACCGACAACTTTGTGATCTGTTGTATATCGGAAGTAACGCTTGATTCCCATGTCCTTACCAGCAAGGAACATATTTTCATCATGTGAAAGATCTTTACCCATCACCCAGCGGAATGGTGCAACCAGCGCGCCGATTCCTGTCATGAATCCGACAAACCACGCGATCATTGACAGCAGCGTGATTTTATCTTCACGAGTAAATAGTCTCACCTCTGAATCAGCTGGTAAGAATTGCAGCGCTAAACGCCACACAACAAATGCACTGATTGCACCTAACGCAAATGCAGTAACAATATTGAGACGTTCAATGATTGGAGTGCGTGACTTACCTGCAGCTGCTGCAGGATGATTCATTGTGGTTGTCATTATGAACGCGCCTCCAATGCTGACCTATCGGCCAGCCATTTTTCATAATCAGCTTTGCTGACCACGTGAACTTTATTTTGCATATATGCATGTAACAATCCGCACAATTCGGCGCATCGAACATTAAATACACCAATCTTGTTAGGAGTAACTGCCGTTTCGGTTGTGTACCCAGGATTTGCATCCATCTTGATGCCCATTTCAACAATCCAGAATGAGTGCTTCACATCTTTACTAGTTATATGGAATACAACCGGAACGTCAACAGGAAGGTATAAAACTTCGCTTCGCGCACCATCGGCATAGTCATAATTCCAGGCCCATTGCTGACCAGTGACATTTACGTGGATTGCATTCTCTTCATGAAGAGCATCGCCTTCTTTTTGTAAGACAACCAATCCCGTAACCAATGCAAATAAACACAACATCGCTGAAACGACTATCCACGTTGCATTTGCGCGGGGAGAATTAGAGATTTGATGATCGGCGTCAGCAGGAGGGTTATCGCCATAGTGGCGAGAGCTTGTTAAAGCCGTTGCGCAGATTGCAAAAACTAAAGCCGCAACCGGAGCTGCGGCCCAAGTAAACAAACGCATCAATCCAATAACGCCACCCATGACCTCTGATGCGGGATCAGGCATTGAAAGCACATGGAACTGTGTTCCGAAAATTCCAATAGCCGGTGTGAAGATTAACCAGAAGATAAATGTCTTCTTAACATCTGGGTGTTTCCACCACTTGTTTTTTGTTGAAGGCTTTAGCTCAGTCATGGTCTTATCCCTTCACAATCCAGTGGCCGGACATGTAGCTCATGGTTGACATTGCACTTCCGAATCGAGCAACAGTTCCGTCACCACAAGGAAATTCGCAGTTCCAGACATATTCGCCTTCATCACCAGTAATGATCGTAAAAGTCATCATTGTTGGAAATTGTGTAAACCCGCCTGCTTCTTCAGCAGCGGTAACTTCATCATCATTAGACATTGGTAATGGCACACTTACAAATACTTGATTATTTGCATCCGCGAGTCCATGAATCGTAAATGTATGGCCGACGCCATCACTAGGAATCTGAGTTACCGTTTTTGCTTCTGTCGCATTTGCATGAGCTTTAGTGTCATAACGTTCAACTAAAGTTGCGGTGTTACCAACTGTTCCACGAACTTTTGCAAAGAAATCATTTGTAATTGTTTCGCCTGAGTCGTACTGCCAAATAGTTATTGTTACCGCTGAATGAGCAGGTACTACAAAATTTGTACCGGTAGAAGCTTCGGTTAATGGCTCACCGTGTTCACCCGCAAGTCCGTAACTCACCCAGTCTGGATGCGCACCACCACCTGCACCATGGTGCCCACCGAATGTTGAATTCGGATAAACATTCATGTTCAAGGTGTAGTGCGGATACGTTTTTCCTTCTGGTGTGGTGAATGTTCCAGCTGCGGTTGCACTCGTAAGACCCGAGTCATTTTTCGCGGCTGCAACGTATGTACCAATGCCGGCGATAACGCCAAACCCCAGCACCACCGTTGCAAGTGCGGCCAAAATACGCTTCATTGCGTTCCTCTCAGAGGCTCCACAGAAATTCTGTGACGCCGATTACAAAGAGTATGGACCTGTTCATCACAGATGTGAAGCATAAATGTGGGCGATTTTCACTAGTAATCCACAGTCATGCGGGGCTAATCTGCCCCAATCATGCAAATGCATCATCACGAAGCCGGTTTCTGGGGTTCATGGCAATTAGCTCCCGAAGTCTTGTTGCCACTCTTACTAATTACATTCCTCTATATAAGAAGCATTAAAGGTTCCGAACTAACCGCGCGGCAGATCTCATTCTTTATTGGAGGAATCGCATCTGCTCTATTAGTGATCGTGACACCAGTAGGTGCGCGCGCAATGGATTACTTCTCGCTACATATGGTGCAACACATAACTCTGATGATGGTAACTGGTCCGCTACTTGTTTTGGGAACACCTAACTCATTTCATCCAACTTCTAAAATATTTAGAGCTTTAACTCAGCCAATGTTTAGTTGGGTTGCTTATGCATTATTAATGATTGGCGTTCACTTGCCGGTACCGCATGCATACATTATGGAAAATCCATGGGTGCACACTTATCTTGAAGTGCCTTTGTATCTTGCACTTCCCTATCTTTTCTATTTCAACCTTTTGGATCGCAATTTAGTAAATAGACGAATATCACCAGCAATTGCCGTCTTGTCTCTATTCCTTATGATGGTGCCTGAAACCTTGACCGGCTTCTTTATTTACACTGCGCCAGGTTCGCTGTATCAAGAAATGTATACATTAAATGATCAACGCCGAGGCGGTTCGTTAATGTGGTCTGGAGCAATGATCATCGACACTATCTGGATGTCTTTTGCTGTGTATCACTGGATTAAATCTGAAGAAAAGAAATCTCGGGACATCGATGCAGAAATTGCGGTTGAAAATGGCTGACGAGGAATTCAAGGCACCTGATTGGGTTGTGAACAATGAGGAAGAACGCCCAGTAACAGTCAAGCAAAAGAAGATATTTACAGCTGTTTTACTTATCGCATTGCCTTTTTGTTTATGGGCCGGTTGGTTTGAATTTGGCCGCGCACAAACAGGTAATTG
>CAIXVA010000234.1 GCA_903922745.1 uncultured Actinomycetes bacterium | reverse complement strand
GATGGTGACTTTATTTCGTTGTATCAAGATGGTTTCCATGCCGCTGGTTCGATTTTCTCTATGCAGCGCGGCTCAGTCAAAGGTTCTAGATCATGGATTGTGGATCAAGAGATGGTGCTTGAAGGACAAGATGTCTTGACGGCTTTGTTGTATTCGATCTATGGAACTGGCGCTATGCAGGTGCCACGCAACATTTATGTTAACAGCGAGCCAGTTGATAAAGATCAGTTGGAAAAGTGGCTTGAGAGTTTAGGAACATCAAAAGTTGAGATCAAGGTTCCACAACGAGGTGAGAAAGTCGAGCTGCTAGATACAGTTAAGAGAAATGCTCAGTACTCGTTGATTCAATATTTGAGCAAGCGAGCCACTGATGCGGCCGTTAGCGGTAAGGCGTTGACCGAAATTGAAGAGTCTTTGAGCTTGAATCGAACACCACTTCGTATTGAGTGTTTTGATATTTCTAATATTTCTGGCACATCGGTGGTTGCATCAATGGTTGTCTTTGAAGATGGAATGGCAAAGAAGAGTGAATATCGCAGATTCATCATTAATACCGATGAAGGTTTTGATGACACTCGAGCAATGCATCAGGTGATTACTCGTCGTCTAAAACGCCTCATTGATGATCGTCAGGAAAATGAAGCAGAGGTTGCAGAGCTTGGGGGGAAGCCGAGCAAGTTCGCATACCCTCCACAGTTAATAGTTGTGGATGGTGGTGCGCCTCAGGTGAGTGCGGCCCAACGCGCATTAGATGAACTTGGCATCACAGACATCGCATTGTGCGGATTAGCTAAGCGTTTAGAAGAGGTGTGGATACCGGGTTCGAAGGATCCATTAATTTTGCCCAGAAACAGCGAAGGGTTATATCTACTGCAGCGAATTCGCGATGAAGCCCACCGCTTTGCCATCTCCTTCCACCGTTCACGTAGATCCAAAGTGATGTTGGAATCAGTATTAGATGACATTCCACAGCTAGGTTCTGCTCGCAGAGCTGCCCTACTAGATCGATTCGGATCTGTGGCGGCCATTCGCAAAGCCAATGTTGAGGACATTGCAGCAACTCCGGGTATTGGTTCAAAGATCGCTTCGATCATTGAAGAACACTTAAGCACTATTACAACGCAGAAAGTGAACACTGAAACTGGCGAGATTCTAGGGACTTAGGGATGAGTAACAATTTCTTTGATCAAGATGTAAAGGTCCAGACAGACTCATTAACTTTGTTTGCACACGAGATTCTAAAAAAGTACGGGATTAGCGGGGCTGAGATCGAGTGCATTAATTTCGAGTTCAACGCAACATTCGCGGTCTCAACTGAATCTGGCCAGAAATATGCACTTCGCTTGAACATCAATTCAACTCGTGTAGCTTCAAATATTTTGGCTGAAACCCAATGGGTCCGAAGTCTTGTGCGCATCCCGGCAATTAATGTTCCGGCACCGATTGCAACACTTGATGATCAGTTTGTGGTTTCAGCTCTTCATCAGGATTCTGGCCAAATGATCTATGGAGTTATGTATTCATGGCTCGAAGGTGAAGAGTTAGGGGATGAGCCAACACTGGATCAGCTGCGTACCGTCGGACGAGCTATGGCCCTGTTACATGAATACTCACCCAATTTCACACTTACTGATGGAGCCGAACTTCCTACCTTTAATGATTTCTTTTGGGGAACGCAGGATTATCTTTTTTCCAGTAAATCTACATTGATTGCTAAAGATCGTGAGCTAATTGAAAAGGCTCGTGATCTCATCATGATGTATACCGATGAACTGCATGCAACCTCGGCCGTCCACATCATTCATGCCGACTTTCATGGCTGGAATCTGATGTGGCGTGATGATCAACTCTCCATCTTTGACTTTGATGATTGTGGTTATGGTGTAGAGGCCCAAGACATCGCTGTGGCGCTGTATTACCTAGATACACCGGAACAAGATGCCGCCTTGCTTGATGGCTATAAGAGCATTCGCCCATTACCTATTTACTCTGAAAACGCTATGAAAGCCCTGTTACTGCAAAGACGTTTGTTGCTTTTGAACTACCTTTTTGAGACCAAAAACGCTGAGCACAAAGAGATGTTGCCGGCTTACTTGGAAAAGACAATTGAGCGTGTTTCCACATTCTTGACAGATGTAACACAATAGTTCCATGACACAAGAGACCT
>CAIXVA010000233.1 GCA_903922745.1 uncultured Actinomycetes bacterium | reverse complement strand
GCACCAACAGCTGGTGCAGCAACAGAAATCGTTGTCTGGGCAGATGAATCTCGCGGGCCAAACCTAACTAAGGTAATTGCTGCAAAGGGTGACTGGGTTTCTGGTTACACAGTAAAGGTAGTTACATTCTCAAGCTTTGATGCACTCAAGGATGCTTTTGATAAAGCAACTGATGCATCAGGTCCAGATATTGTTGTTGGCGGAAATGACTGGGTACCAACAGGTGCTAAGAGCGGAAAGCTTGCTCCAATCGTTTTGACAGCTGCTGTAAAGGCACGCTTCAACCCAACACAGTTCCTTGACCTTACATACAAGGGCAAGTTGTACGGCGTACCTGTAGACATCAACAACGTTGCAATGATCTACAACACCAAGCTTGTTTCTTCAGCACCAAAGACTTTTGGTGAAATGGTTGCAAACTACAAGTCACTCAAGGCCTCAAAGGGCTTGAAGGCTGGTCTTTGTATTGCAGGCGGCGGAATGTCATGGGGAGCTCACTCAGTATTCTCAGCACTCGGCGCAGATGCATACCAATTCAACTCACGCGGTGGTGTCGTTTACGGACGTACATTTAGCGCAACTACTTTCGGACAGAATGTTCGCAAGTACCTAATGGATGGCAAGAAGAGCAATGGCTTCTTCCCAGCAACAGACACAGGTTGCAAGGACAACTTCCTTGCAGGAACTGTTCCTTACGCAGTTATTGGTAACTGGGAGTGGGCAGATTACGTAGCAAAGGGATTCACAATGAACCTAATGCCAGTACCTGGTGTTGCAGATGGATCTTACGGACACATGTTCGGTTCTGTTAGTGGTGCATTGCTAACAACATTTGCTGCAAAGCATGGAACAGAGGCTGGCGCAAAGTCACTTCTTACTAACTTCTTTGCATCAACAGATGGTCAGGTTCGTTACCAGCTTCTTGAGAAGCGTCCACCAGCAGAAAAGGGTGCACAGTCAGACGCATCAGTTTCAGCAGCTCAGCGTGGATTCGGATCAGCAGCAAGCCTTGCAGGTATTCCACAGATCGGCGCATTCCTAAACAGCAACAAGGGTGGCGCTAACTACTGGGATTCAGCTCCTGCTTACTGGACAGCTGTTCTAATCGACGGAAAAGATGCAGTTAAGGAAGCTTCAAAGCTTGCATCTATCTGGCGCACAAACACAGATGGCGGTAAGGGTGACCTCTAATTAATTTGATGTACTCAAATTAATAAACGAAGTCGAGTAATGCGGGCGAGTTTCTCGCCCGCATTACTCATTCACTCCATGTAATTCTCTACTGAGACAGGACCCACAACAATGAATTATTTAATAAGAGGCAAAGTTGCTCTCTTGCTAAAGCTCATTGTCGTAAGCCTTATTTCAGCAGTCCTATTAATGCTTACGCAAAGCGCATTTGCTCAGCGCGAATATGTAATTGCAGGTTTCTTGGCGATTACGGTTTTTGTTTTGGCTTTAACATATTTAAGTAAAATCTCTGTTCCGCTGAAGTTTTTTATCCCAGGAATATTACTGCTGACTGCTTTTGTCATTGGTCCAATTCTTTATACAGTCGCTATGTCTGGTTTCAATTACAAAACCGGAAATATCCTTTCAAAAGAAGAAGCTATTGTGCAGATAAAGGTGCGCGGAATTGAAGCGAGCCCAGATGGAATTGCTTTTGACGTGAAACTTGGAAAAAGTGGCGCCGATCCTGCAATTTTGGTTTCGGATAT
>CAIXVA010000232.1 GCA_903922745.1 uncultured Actinomycetes bacterium | reverse complement strand
TTTCAGTTCTCTATCCGCAGCTTCGTCGAATGATGGAAGCGGGCATGATCGAAGAAACTGTTATGGAAGCGACTTCACGTCGCTCTCGCATTGTGTACGCGATCACCGACAAAGGCGCTAGCAGATTTGAATCATTAACCGAATCAGTAACACCTGAGACTTGGGAGGATGAAGGTTTCGAAATTCGTTTCGCGTTCTTTAGCCCGACCTCAGCAAATAACAGAGTAAGAATTCTTGAGGGACGCCATCGTCGCCTTAAGGAGAAAGCCGAAATCCTTCGTGGTGAACTCGAGAAGTCACCTGTTGGTATCGACAAATATCTGGAGGAATGGCGACGTCATTCACTGGAGACAGCTGATCGAGAGATTGCTTGGCTGGAAGACATGATCAAAACCGAGAGGAAATAGAGTGAATATCACAACCGGTAAAGGCGACATCCGTGTTGCAATCGTTGGCGTTGGAAACTGCGCTAACTCATTAGTCCAAGGCGTTGAGTACTACAAAGATGCTGCCCTAGATCAAGAGATCCCAGGTCTTATGCACGCTGTTGTTGGGGGATACCACATCTCTAACATCAAGTTTGTTGCAGCCTTTGATGTTGATGCGAAGAAGGTTGGACTAGATCTTGCTGATGCAATTTGGGCAAGCGAAAACAACACAATTAAATTTAGTGATGTTGCAAAGACTGGTGTTCCAGTTCTGCGCGGTGTTACAAATGATGGACTTGGTAAGTACTACAAGGAAACCATCACAGAGTCAGATGCACCTGCAGTAGATATCGTAAAGGCACTTAAGGATGAAGCAGTAGATGTATTAATTTGCTATCTACCTGTTGGTTCTGAAGTAGCTGCTAAGTACTACGCACAGTGCGCAATTGATGCAGGATGTGCTTTTGTAAACGCACTTCCAGTATTTATCGCATCAGACCCAGTATGGGAAAAGAAGTTTGCTGATGCTGGACTTCCAATCGTTGGAGATGACATTAAGAGCCAAGTTGGTGCGACAATCACTCACCGCATCATGGCTAAGTTGTTCCAGGATCGTGGCGTTCACCTAGATCGCACTTATCAGCTCAACGTTGGTGGAAACATGGACTTCAAGAACATGCTCGAGCGTGATCGTCTTGAATCAAAGAAAATCTCTAAGACAAATTCTGTGACTTCACAGTTAAACCATGATCTTGGAGCTAAGAATGTTCACATTGGACCTTCTGACTACATTCCATGGCTAGATGATCGCAAGTGGGCCTACGTTCGCCTCGAAGGCCGCGCATTTGGCGATGTTCCTCTTAACCTTGAATACAAGTTGGAAGTTTGGGATTCACCAAACTCAGCTGGTGTAATCATCGATGCGCTTCGTTGCGCAAAGATCGGTCTTGATCGCAAGATTGGTGGAGCGTTGCTCTCACCATCTAGCTACTTCATGAAGACCCCACCAACTCAGTACACAGATGAGGCAGCTCATCAGAAGACTGAAGATTTCATTTCAGGAAAGTTAGAGCGCTAAAGAATAGAAATTAGAAGAGAAAGCGCCCCTGGGATAAACCCAGGGGCGCTTTTTTAACCCCTCACGGAGAGTTGAGGGTTAAATCGTCGCATCCTCAGGAGTGCGACGAATATGCATCAACCCAGCTATACCTAACAGAAGGAATAAGAGACCACCAGCAAAGCATGCGATTGCTGCATACCCTGCGATTACTCCAAGTGTTCCAAATGCGTATGCCTCAAGAAGCATTCCGCGAAGTGTGTTACCCATAAACAAGGTGTCGCGAAGATCTGACAACTTTTGTAATTGTGCTGCATCTGTTCCACCTGAACGCTGTGCTGTTAAGTAAGCAGATGAAACCTCTGAGTAGGTTGCAGGCTTACCCATGACAGCAGTAGCAGATGCCTTCATGTGTTCCCAG
>CAIXVA010000231.1 GCA_903922745.1 uncultured Actinomycetes bacterium | reverse complement strand
GCGCCAACACCTCCTCCTTGGGATGATGCCTTTACAGGCATCAAGGGCACACCAGCTGTTGTTTGGGAGGATGTGGCACGGATTTCTATTGAGTGCGATGCACCATGGTGGGTTGTTTATAGTGAAGATTCCGATGGAGTTTGTTTAGAGCCACAGACCGCACCACCTGATGCGCAGAACTTAGGCATTAGTGGTGAGAACTACATTGAAGCGCTCTTTGTATTTGAATCTCTTGAATAGGATTAGTTCATGATTAATCGCGACCGTTTAGCTCAGCTACGAAAAATCGAAGATGAACGCTTTCTAAAACTGCACCCTAAAAGTGGTGAGATGTTTAAAGAGGGCCAAAAGAACATGCCTGGAGGCGTTCCTATGTCTTGGATGGCTAAATGGCCTGGGGCATATCCGATCTTTATTGATAAAGCTAAAGGTGCACGTTTTACCGATGTTGATGGCAATACCTATATAGATTTTTGTTTAGGCGATACCGGCTCGATGACTGGCCATTCACCAGATGCAACAGTTGCTGCTATTAGAGAACAAGCAGGTAAGGGCATTACAGCAATGCTGCCCACACAAGATGCTGCACTTGTTTCAGCAGAGCTTGCACGGCGCTTTGGTGTGCCACTGTGGCAGTTCACAGTGTCGGCCACCGATGCAAACCGCCACGTTATCCGCTATAGCCGCATGATTACTGGGCGTTCAAAGATTGTTGTGATTGATCGTTGCTATCACGGATCAGTAGATGAAACCTTTGCAACGCTAGATACAAGTGGAAACACGGTAACCCGAGAAGGAAATATCGGAGCACCTGTGGCCCTTGATCAAACAACAAGAGTTGTTGAGTTCAATGACATTGCAGGCATGGAAAAAGCCCTGGCACATGGTGATGTTGCGGCGATCTTGATGGAGCCTGCAATGACAAATGTGGGCATTGTTTTGCCTCAGGCTGGTTATTTAGAGGCCGTGCAGGAGTTAGCAAAGAAGTACGGAACGATCTTGATTATTGATGAGACCCACACAATCTCTGTGGGCCCTGGTGGCATGACAGCAGATCAAGGATTAAAACCAGATTTCTTAACAATTGGTAAAGCTATCGGTGGCGGTATTCCAACCGGAACATTTGGAATGACACAAGCGATCGCAGACAAGATTAAGTCAATGGTTGAACTTGAAATTATTGATACGGGCGGCGTCGGTGGAACATTGGCCGGTAATGCTTTGTCATTGGCTGCGATGCGTGCGACGTTGACTAATGTACTAACTCAAGAAAACTTTGATCGCATGGTTGAACTCGGAACACGTTGGTCAGATGGCGTTGATGCTGCGATTACTGAGTTTGATTTGCCATGGACCTGTAATCGTTTAGGTGCACGTGGTGAGTACATGTTCGGCAAGGTTGCACCAGTTACTGGGGCAGATGCCAATAACGCTGGGGACTTTGAGCTAGAGCAGTACATCCACTTGCGTATGTTGAATGATGGCTTCTTGATTACCCCGTTCCACAACATGGCGTTGATGTGCCCGGATACAACTGCAGCTGATGTTGATGCCCACACGCACGCTTTTCGCATTATGTGTGCTCAATTAATCGAAAGTTAACCTACTTCAGCAGTACTTTTTCTCGCTATTTGGTTACTCTCTCGTAATGAAAAAGTCACTCAAGGTCTTGCTATCTCTTTTGGTCCTTATGACATCTCTCTTTTCAGTTTCAGCAATCAGCCCAGCCAATGCCGAAGATTGCCCAATTATTGAGTATTCGAAATTAAGTTTTGAAAAAATGCCATCTGCGAATTGGAAAAATTCAGAGCCGGTGAGAGTAATTACTTGGTCAAGCAATGCAACATTTATCAGGACGGATCAAGTTTCGACAGCCTTCTCGGACATCGAACAAGGCTGGCTAGAGCAGGCCTTTAACAATTACGGTGAAGTTTTGGATTCAATTGCATTTCAAAAGGTAGATGCATCGAAGAATCCAGATATTACAATTGGCTACACATTATTAAGTAAAGGAATTATTCCAACTGAAACCACCGGTGGTAATTTTGGTTTATGGGCATTCGATAGTTTTATACAAAAAGGTGCGATTCAACTTCTTGATCCAAAGCTTTGGCCAAGTAATTTCACTAATTTCAGAAGCGAAACAACCTTTATACTTTCTATTGAAAATGAAATAGGAAATATGTTAGGTGTGCCAGATGTTGCTAATGGGGCGAAGGAATCCTTAGTAACTGTTTACAACACGAGTAAATTCAAAGTGTACGGTCAATCAAAATTGAATGACTATGACGCAGCGATAATGCGACAGTTATATGGGGAGTCGACGTGTGTCTCTAAATATAACGCCGATGCGCGATCCAAGAACTTGGCCGCAGACAAGGTGGCGGGGCAGCAATATCTTGCAAAGTTAGCCGCACCAACACCAACTCCTACTCCAGTAGCAACCGCAACTCCTACTCCCACAGCAACAATGATGCCAACTTCTACTCCGACGCCTACTGCTACAAAGGCTGCTGCTAAAGCGACAACAATTACCTGTATTAAAGGCAAGTTGAGTAAAAAAGTTACTGCAATCAATCCAAAGTGCCCGACGGGATATACGAAGAAGTAGGGCTAGTTAAACCCTAACGAGCCATACAGTTTCAAACCCTTTTCATTATCTGCATCCACATACAAGATCGCATGCTTTAGACCTTTGTTTACAAGGTAATTGATTGCCTCCACAGACAGCGCTCGTGCAATGCCGCGGCCTGCGTGGTCTGGGTGTGTTCCCACAACATATAGCTCACCTACCGGATCTTGATTGATTAAGTCTTGATGAATCTTGGTCCAGACAAAACCTTCAATTTGATTGTTTTCTGTGGCTAGAAAGAAGCCATCTGCATCAAACCAAGGCTCTGCCATGCGGTTATCTAGATCTTGCATGGCCCAATTACCTTGATCTGGGTGATTAGTGAATGCCAGATTATTGAGTTCTAGCCATTGTTGTTTATGAATTGCAGGATTAAAGGTTTCGATTGTGTAGTCGTGATCTGCTTGTGGAAGTGAATCTGTGTTGAGATCGCGATGGAGCTTAAGTATGTGACGCATTGTTACGCATCAACGGTAAAGCGGTATCCAACATTTCGGACGGTGCCGATGATTGCTTCAAACTCTGGGCCAAGTTTTGAGCGCAGGCGACGGATGTGAACATCTACTGTTCTGGTTCCACCGAAGTAGTCATAGCCCCAGATCTCTTGCAACAGTTGTGCGCGTGTGAAGACACGACCTGGGTGTTGAGCTAAGTACTTGAGTAGTTCAAACTCTTTGAAAGTTAAATCTAAAACGTTGCCCTTAAGGCGTGCGGTGTATGTTGATTCATCAATTGTTACTTCACCGCTTCTGATTTCACCGCTGTGTGGATCTGCTGCAACCATTTCGATAGCATGCTTGCCTAGTGCGATGCGAATACGTGCATCAACTTCGGCAGGGCCTGCTGTATCGAGAATGACATCATCAATACCCCAGTCAGCGTTCATGGCTGTTAAGCCACCTTCAGTTGTGATTGCAATGATTGGGCAACCAACACCTGTTGAGTGAAGAAGCTTTGTTAGAGATTTGGTTGCAGGTAGATCGCGACGTGCATCAATTAATAAAACATCTGCATCGGGTGCATCAACAAGGACACTTGCTTCGGCAGGCAAGATGCGAACTTGATGCTGCAGCAAACCAAGTGCAGGAAGCACTTCTGCGCTGGCACCAAGAGTGTTCGTAAGTAGAAGAACTCTCGCCATTGGTACAGACTACCCCTGTGAAATCTCTGCTTCCAATCGCGATCGTGCTGGTCTTAGCAACCGCATACGGGCTTTGGTATCAGCGCTCTCGTGGCAAGGTTGTTGTTAAGTCAGACAAGGGCTTGATTACACAAGAGATGATCGGGGCAGCCTTGGGCTCCAGAGTCACCTTGGTGCAGTTCTCATCAGCCTTCTGCAGCCCATGCCGAGCCACCAGAATGTTGCTCGAAGATGTCACCGAAGAAATGGGTGATGTTGTTTATATCGAAATCGATGCCGAGGCTCATCTTGAATTAGTGCGCAAGTTAGATATTCGCAGCACGCCAACGACTTTGTTTGTAGATCGCAGTGGCCACGAAGTCGGTCGAGCAGCAGGTGCACCAAAGCGCGATCAGGTTTTAAGCGCAATTTCAGCCATTCGTTAATGCGAATAACTCGCAACTCGCATATCACTTGCACCTTCTTTACTATTGCACCATGTTGTTAGCAGCTACTAAGCGCCGTGTGATTGATTATGGACGTATTGCTGCCTCTTTGTGTATTGCTTAATTGTTTCTTCATTTAACAATTAACGCTGATTTTCCAAACACACAACGATAAGGAATTTAAAATGACACAAGTATTGGATTTGAAAAATAGCACAACCATCATCGATGCGCGCGGTCCACGCTTGGGCGCAGTCATCACATCAATAGTTCTTGCAACTGCACTAGCCACAAATAATGTGTGGATAATTGTTGCTCAAGCAATTGTTTTTGCAATTGGTTCAATAAAAGGTCCACAGTTCACACCGTATGCATTCATCTATAAAACATTTGTAAAGCCTCGTCTTAAGGGTGAAACACCAGCTGAAGATGTTCGCCCGCCACAGTTTGCACAATCTGTTGGCTTGCTCTTTGCGCTAGCTGCAATCGGTGGAGTTCTCTTTAGTGTCAACGCCGTCTTCACAATCGCTGTTGCCTTTGCGTTAGGCGCAGCCTTCTTAAATGCCGCATTCAACTTCTGCTTAGGCTGCGAGGTCTATCTCCTCCTCCTTCGCGCTCGAAGCAAGTAAGGGTAGGCTTAACACATGGCTGCAAAACATGAACTACATGAAAAGGGATTGCGCTTAACACCACAGCGCGAACTAGTTCTCTCTGCTGTGCGCGCACTTGGGCATGCAACACCTGAAGAAGTTGCTGAAAAAGTTCGCGAAACACATCCTGGAATCAATCTCTCAACTGTGTATCGCAACTTGGAAACCCTTGAAAACGTTGGCCTTGTACTGCACACGCACTTGGGCCATGGTGGTGCGACGTATCACGCAGCTGAAGAGCTGACGCATTTACACCTTGTATGTGGCACCTGCGGATCGGTCGGCGATGCTCCGATTGAAACAGCAGCAAACTTTGTAACTACATTGGCCGATGATTACGGCTTTAAAACAGATGTCACACACTTTGCTGTGTATGGCACCTGCGCTGCATGCACTAAACCCCTAGTTTAATTTTTGCGGGTACCCTAGGTACATGAGCGCCGTTCTAGTTGAAGCAGGTCCTGACAAAGGGGCTGTCTGGCATTTTGGCGAACCGGTTAAAGAACAACGCGCACTAGAAGCCGGAACCGCTTGGGCTGATTTATCTCATCACAATGTTGTTGCCGTATCTGGCGAAGATCGTTTGAAGTGGTTGCATGATTTAACAACGCAGTTTGTAAGCGATTTACAGCCTGGCGTGTGGATGCCAAACATGATTTTGGATGCAAAGGGCCATGTTGAATTTCAATTTAATCTAGTAGATGACGGCACAACAACATATCTAGTTTTAGATCCTGGATATTCAGAACAGTTGATCGAATACTTAACAAAAATGAAATTCATGCTTCGGGTTGATGTGAAGGATGCAAGTAATGAATTTGCAGTCTTGCGCGCACCAGGTGCGCCAACTGAAATCGGTGGACCATTTGCTTTGGTGCCACGGGCCGAAGTAGATCAGATGAAGGAAACTTTTGGCGGGGTAGCAACACAAGCTGGCACATGGGCGTTAGATGCTGAGCGGGTTGCCGCGCACCGCCCACGAATAGGATTTGAAACTGATCACAAATCAATACCTAATGAAATTGGTGTATTAAACGGGGCAGTCCATATGAAAAAGGGTTGCTACCGCGGCCAAGAGACTGTGGCGAAGATATATAACTTGGGTAATCCGCCGCGCAGATTAGTGATGCTGCATCTTGATGGCAGCGATGTTGGTTTTCCGGCTGTTGGCACAAAAATTGAAAATGATGGGATTGTCGTTGGCTTTATCGGCACAGTTGCTCGTCACCACGAGTTAGGAACAATCGCGTTGGCTGTTGTTAAAAGAAATACGCCAATTGAAGCAACGCTAATGGTTGGTGGCGTACCAGCGGCGCAGCAGGTAATTGTTTAACCGCTATTCTTAAGCCATGGAGCTGTTCACTTCAATAATCCTTGGCCTCGTTGCCATCGCATTAGGTGTGGTGCTCGTTTTGTACGCATTTAAAGGTCGCCAATCACAAGCAAGGCGTATTACAAATTGGAGGCAACGTCCCTAATGGTTTTCACAATCCCTGAAGGTTTGCATCCAGATTTAAATCCATTGGCGTGGATGGTTGGCACATGGCGCGGCAAGGGCCGTGGTGAGTACCCAACGGTTCCAGCCTTTGAATACGCGCAAGAGGTTGTTTTTAACCATGATGGACGCAATTTTCTTAACTATTTTTCTCGTTCATGGATTATTGATGCTGAAGGTGAAATTGTTCGCCCTGCTGCATCCGAAGCTGGTTTCTGGCGCGTAAAGCCCAACAATGTTTTAGAGGTTGTCATTTCACACAACACCGGTATTACTGAAGGTTGGGTTGGAACATTTGATGGTCCAAAGATTCAGTTAGTAATGGATCAAGGGTATTCCGCGCCAAGTGCAAAGATTGTTACAGCAGGTGTGCGTTTATACGGTCTTGTTGCTGGCGAATTGTTTTATGCCTATGACATGGCGGCAGAAGGCCAAGAGTTACAAGCACACATCTGGTCTTCACTTGAACGTCAGTCAGATTAAATGTCCGGCGAATTAATGCTAGGCGAAGTTTTAGCCGAGGTCACGCGTAGCGGAGTTGTTGAATCAATTCATGCAGGGCATATGGTTTTGCTTAATACTGACGGCAGCATTCTTTTTCAAAAAGGCGATCCAACCTTAAATATTTACTCACGCTCATCTCTTAAATCAATTCAGGCATCTGCGATGGTGCGTGCTGGGTTAGATATTGAGCCACGGTTGTTAGCACTTGTGTGTGCATCTCACGCCGGTACCGCGATGCACCAGCAAGGAGCCAAATCAATTTTGGCAAAGGCTGGCCTTGATGAGCACTCACTACAATGTATTTTAGATCGCCCATTAGATGAAGAACTGCGCCGCACAGCAGAACCAACCCGTCTTGCCATGAACTGCAGCGGAAAGCATGCAGGAATGCTGGCAACCTGCGTTGTGAATGGCTGGCCTATAGATACTTATTTAGATCCAACTCATCCTTTGCAATTGGCAATCAAAGCTGAAGTTGAAAGCATGAGCGGTGAAAAGGTGGCTGGTGTCAGTGTTGATGGCTGCGGTGCTCCGCTGTTTTTGTTTTCTTTGTTAGGTCTGGCTCGGGCAATTCGTAACTTAACGATTAGTATAGATCCCG
>CAIXVA010000230.1 GCA_903922745.1 uncultured Actinomycetes bacterium | reverse complement strand
TCAAGAGAACCCAACGAACTTGATTAGGTTTCGGTGCTGTTGCAGTTGATGCTGCTAACCATGTGACAAATACATCGCCATTTGTCTTAGCAAGTGCAACATCAAATCCAAAGATTGAAGCATCATCAGTTGAGATATCTAGAGTCTGATATGCCCATGCAGCTGGCTCGATACCAGTTCGTGTTGCAATGCGAATTGCGCCCGATGTGATTTCTTTCTTTTGATTCATCGAAACAACTGAATCATAGGCAACATAGGTTTTGACGCCATCAAAGATTGCTTGCAAGTGGAACCCAACATCACCTGTGCTACGGCCATCAGTTTTACGATCGCCATCTACCAGTTCATATTTCCAAGGCGCTGTCTTGCTTTTAACTGCGCCTAAAAGAACTCCTTGAGTCTCATCACGATAAAAGACCTGTACCGCGCTTGCACTGGCAACACATGCGTTTGTCAGGCTCACATCACTGGATGTACGTACTCGCACTAAATCGGTGTAATCATTTACTGCAGAACCATTTCCATCTACAACTTCAAATGTATATGCCTTGCCATTAAATGTTGCGTAGCGCAGATCTTTATCTGTTGAATCGCTGTAGAAAATATGAAGTGTTTGCTTTACGCCACTGCCGTTGACACACATGCTGATGCCACCAGAAATAGTATTTGTTGTGCGACCACTACTTCCGCCGGCCCCATCAACCGTGACCTTCTTCCAACTCTTGCCATCGTATGTTGCAAGCTTCAAATCACCACTCTTTGTATCGGTATACGCAATCGCTGGCTGACCATTAAATGTTGTACTTACAACACTCTTTCCATCGGCTGATGTATCAAGCACCGTGCTCTTCCATCCAGCTTGTGGCGTAACCGCCTTAGTTATAACGGCGTCCGAAGCGCCTAATGCATTTTTTGCTACAACGGAAAAAGTGTATGAAGTGCCGTTCTTTAAACCGGTCATTAGTACTGGACTAGAAAGAGATTTCTTTTCAAGTCCGGTCTTGATATTTTTCACGATGTATTCACTGATTTGTGCTGTTCGTAAATTGACGGGTGGATCAAAGGAAACAAGGGCAGATGCATCTCCGGTAAAGGCTTGAACATTACGTGGTGACTGTGGCAGATCAGTTGCAATACCGACAGGTGGTTTGTTGCGCATATCTTCCATCATTGCCAACAACAACGGTCCCGGTTCGTGGAAAATTTCACCGGGATCAAGACTTGGCGTCATTACAGAATCAAGTCCAGACTTTGAAAAAGTCGCTTCATCTAAGTGTGAGGTTGATGATCCAGATTGGTATCGCGAAGGCGTATACATTTTTGGTTTGATTCCAGTATTTGCTTTGATTCCAAGAGGGCCTGACCACACCAACGATGAGGTTAGGGCGACTCCTAATTCCTTTGATGGGGTTGGAAGATCTGCAAGACGACGTCCATCTGAAGTTTGTAAGTAAGCATCAAATGGAGTTGGTTGGTCCAAACTTCCTAATCCATAATAGGGATCGTATGCATCATTAGAAAGAAAACCCAGTCCGTGACCTATTTCGTGAATGAAAACAGATTCAAGGTCGTATTCCGAACTAGATGGCGAACCATCACCACGTGTATCCCATGCTGCGGCGGAATTAACCTGAATAATTATTTCAGGATTAGCTTTATCTAAATCTTTTCCAGCTAAAGCGTTGGCAGCAGCTGATGAATACCAAAGAGATGGATCTGGTGCGCCAGAAAATGCTGAAAAGAAACTGCCTGGACGCGCGCTACCTAAAACTCCCCAAGAACTTGAACGCCCCCATGAGGCATCAACTGAGACAACAACAGATGACTTAAAGTTTGCAGACCAGACATCAATGGCTGCCTGGACTTCTTTTTTTGCCCAGTCTGGAAAATTGTTGTACTTAACATCAAACCTTGAAGTCGATTCCAGATTTTTTGCAGCAGGCTGCGTTGATTGTGTTGTAACAGAATCGGTTCCGGCGTATGTGTAACCCCAATTAGTTGCTGGAATTTGTTTGAAAGTTACGGCAGGGGCAGAAGGGGCAAAAAGTATTGAAGCGACAAGCGCACCAGCAAGGCCAATTGACCCTAATCTCTTGATGCGCAGCATGAGCCGAACGCTATCAGGGCATTGCGCGTGGTTTAAGGTCAGGGGTAGGAAATACCAATTCTCTAAGTGAATTGACAGGTTAGAAAGGGCAAATAAATGACCCTAGTAACAATTTATGGCCGAACTGGTTGCCATCTCTGCGAGGATGCGTTACAGCTTTTGCAGTCAATGCAGCGCGAACTTAATTTTGAAATTGAAGAGATCTTGATTGATGGAAACGAAGAGTTAGAAAAACTATATGGTGAGAAAATTCCCGTTACGCAGATTGATGGTGAACACCATGATTTCTGGCGTGTAGATCCAGAACGGTTTAAATCTTCCCTTGAAAAACATCGTCAGCGTCAATAATTTTGTAGGAATAACCTTGTTCAGCCAAGAAGCGTTGACGGTTCTGAGCAAAATCCTGATCGATAGTGTCACGAGAAATTACTGAATAAAACTTTGCACCGCGACCATCTGACTTTGGTCGCAAGATTCGTCCTAAACGTTGGGCTTCTTCTTGACGACTTCCAAACGCTCCAGATACCTGAATTGCAATTGTTGCATCAGGTAAATCAATCGAAAAGTTAGCAACCTTTGAAACTACTAAACACTTAATTTCACCATTTCGGAATTGATTGAATAAAATTTCTCGTTCTTTAATAGGAGTTTCACCTTTGATAAGTGGAGCACCCAAAGTTTCAGATAAATCATCCAGTTGATCGATGTATTGGCCAATTACCAATACCTGATCATCTGCGTGCTTTTCTACCAAAGCTTCAACCACATCACGCTTTGTACGAGTTGTGGCACAGGTACGGTATCGATTTTCTGGTTCGGCGGTTGCATATGCCAGACGTTCTGTTTCTGTCAGATTAACGCGAACTTCAATACATTCGGCCGGCGCAATATAACCCTGGGCTTCAATTTCTTTCCATGGCACATCAAAACGCTTTGGCCCGATTAATGAGAAAACTTCACCTTCCATGCCATCTTCGCGCACCAAGGTTGCAGTTAGCCCAAGGCGACGACGAGATTGAATATCGGCAGTAAAGCGAAAGATCGGCGCAGGTAGCAAGTGAACTTCATCGTAAATAATTAATCCCCAGTCATATGAATCAAAGAGATCCAAGTGTGCGTACACACCGTTCTTTTTCTTTGTCATAACTTGATAAGTAGCAATAGTTACAGGGCGAATCTCTTTCTTTGCTCCTGAATACTCGCCAATTTCATCCTCATTAAGGGTTGTTCGCTTCAGTAATTCTTCCCGCCATTGGCGGGCGGCAATAGTGTTTGTTACCAAAATCAAAGTAGTTGCTTTTGCGTGTGCCATCGCGGCTGCGCCAACAATTGTTTTTCCTGCACCGCAAGGAAGCACTACAACACCTGAACCACCATGCCAGAAACCTTCAGCTGCAAGTTCTTGGTATGGACGAATTTTCCAATCCTTTTGTACCAAAGAAATGTCATGAGCCTGTCCATCAACGTAGCCCGCAAAATCTTCTGCTGGCCAACCAAGTCGCAACAGTGATTGTTTGATTTGACCACGCTGACTTGGCAAAACGGTAATTGTTTCAGGATCGATTCGAGCACCAAGTAATGGAGCAATTTTCTTAGCTCTAATTACCTCTTCAAGAACAGCCGTATCTGTAGTGATAAGTATTAGTCCGTGAACAGGGTCCATCTCAAGACGCAGGCGACCGTAACGAGACATGGTTTCAGCAACGTCGATCAGAATTGAGTGGGGGACCGCGTAGCGCGAATACTTAATTAAGGTATCAATAACTTGTTCTGCATCATGTCCTGCAGCACGGGCATTCCATAAACCAAGAGGAGTTAAACGATATGTGTGTATGTGTTCTGGTGATCGCTCTAATTCAGCGAATGGCGCGATAGCACGTCGACATTCGGTAGACATTGGATGGTCGATATCGAGCAGTAGCGTTTTATCGCTCTGAACAATCAGTGGACCATCAGTCATTAAGTAAATCCTTTATTAGCTCGTGTAGTAGTTTGCTGCGATCTTCAAGGGTACTGATGTCTACACATTCATGTGCAGCATGGGCTCCATCGCCAACTGCTCCGAGACCATCCAAAACTTGAGCACCTGCTGCAGCGGCAAAGTTGCCATCACTTGCCCCACCAACTGATGCATGGCCTAGCGGCGGCATTCCAAGTGCTTTAGCCACTTTCTCTGCTCGCTCGTATAGCGCCATTGTTGAAGTTGTTTCTAGGGGAGGACGATTAAATCCACCAGTAATTTCGTAACGAGCTGCAGCATTAACAGGATTTAAACCTTTAATAGCAGAATCAACTCGCTTGAGATCATCCATTGAATAAGAACGAATATCAATATCTAGCACGGCAAGATCTGGAACAGTGTTGGTTGTGTTACCCGCATGAAGTGTTGTGGGAACAACCGTTGTTCCATGTTCTGCATTCTCCATTGCGGTAATTGCCAAGACCGCATGTGCCATTTCTGTTGTTGCGTTGATGCCTTTTTCAGGTTCAAGTCCAGCATGAGATGCCTTGCCATGAATTTTAACTTGATACATCGCTGTGCCCTTGCGGCCAGTCTTAACTTTTCCGTTAAGTGTTGCTTCAAGAACCAAAACAGCTTTTGCTTTCGCAGAAATTTCCTTGATGAAATCTTTACTTGTTGCACTTCCGGTTTCTTCATCGGTCGTTGCAACTAGAGCAGCGCTGCCTGTTATTCCCTTCATCGCATATAACGCCTGAACAAATCCTGCTTTCATGTCGAAAATTCCAGGACC
>CAIXVA010000229.1 GCA_903922745.1 uncultured Actinomycetes bacterium | reverse complement strand
TTGACCGCATGCTTCCTTACTGGGATGAAGCGATCGTGCCTGATCTAAAAGCTGGCAAGCGAGTTCTTGTAACAGCACACGGCAATTCATTGCGTGCATTGGTAAAGCATCTTGATGGAATGAGTGATGCTGATATCGCTGGATTAAATATCCCAACCGGTATTCCTTTGTATTACAAACTGGATGAAAACTTTAAGCCAGTTGTTAAAGGCGGAGAATACTTAGATCCAGCGGCAGCTAAGGATGCAATTGCAGCTGTTGCTAATCAAGGGAAGAAGTAACTCTACTTCTTGACTGTTGGTGCTGGTGTTGCCATTGGTACATCAATCGCAGCTGTAACACCCGCGTATGTGTCGCGAGTATCGCGAACAATTGCATCAAGTGTAATTTCGCCAGCACGTGCGAAGAATAATCCAACCTTCACACGTGAACCAGCTGGTGCACCGAATCCGGCCAAGACAGCCTTTGCGGTTGCGCGATCACCTTCGAAAACTATTGGTGTGTTCTTAGGCAACACACTATTGCCGCTGTAATTTGCAGTACTGCCGTTGATTGCAACACCTAATAGCGCGTCATCGTTGTCACCGTTATTAACAACAGTTCCAACCAAAACAGCGTTTCCACCAGGGGCCGCAACTACAAGCAGGTTAACAATCTTGATGTTATTGCCATCTGTAGTGATGCTTGCCTCGACGCCATCTGTTACTTGATTGACTTGGCGGGTAGAAGCATTCTGTCCTGCTCCGCATCCACTTAGTGAGACGGCTAATGCTGCAATTACTAATGTTGAAATAGTGCGACGCATAAAACCAATTGTCTCACACGAAATAAGCAGTATTTGACGCTACTTTTACCGGGTTTTCTGATCTAAAGATTACTGGTAGAATTGACCCTCTAGCGAAGGGCATCACATGACATTTAAGGTCGGCGAAACCGTTGTTTATCCTCACCACGGGGCAGCATTAATCGAAGCTATTGAAACTCGTGTGATCAAGGGTGAAGAAAAGACCTACCTAGTGTTAAAAGTTGCTCAAGGCGATCTAACAGTCCGCGTTCCTGCAGACAACGTGGATCTAGTCGGAGTTCGTGATGTTGTTGATTCAGCAGGCCTAGATCGCGTGTTTAGCGTGTTGCGCCAGCCATACACAGAAGAGCCAACAAACTGGTCACGTCGCTACAAAGCTAATCTTGAAAAGCTTGCTTCAGGTGATGTTATTAAGGTTGCCGAAGTTGTTCGCGATCTTTACCGTCGCGATCTAGATCGTGGACTATCAGCAGGTGAAAAGCGCATGCTCGCCAAGGCGAAGCAGATCCTTGTATCAGAGCTCGCACTTGCTGAGCGCACTGATGAAGAAAAGGCTGCAGTAATCCATGACGAGGTTTTAGCTTCCTAATTCATGAGCACACCTTCTCTGAAGGTTGTTGTGGCGATTACATCGCCAATCGCTTTCGAACTGCTTGATAAAACATCAATTCTTCACACCACTTTTGGTGTGGCACGGGCATTTACGATCGAAACTTCTATTAACACGCATTTAGCTGTTGCAGTAACAGAGGGTGATGCTCACCGAGTTGCAGATTTTGGATGCGAGATTTTGGTGTGCGATCCAAATTCACCGGCTTCCC
>CAIXVA010000228.1 GCA_903922745.1 uncultured Actinomycetes bacterium | reverse complement strand
ACGGATCTTTCTCTTGGGAAGATATGAGCGCCCGCTACACATCTGAGCTAGCAAATGACTTTGGAAACTTGGCTTCTCGCAGCGCAGCAATGGTTGAAAAGTACTGCGCAGGGGTATTGCCAGCTGTCAGTCATGACGCAGGTCTTGAAGCAGCTTTGGTTGAAGCAGTTAAAAAAGCTGATGCCGCGATGTGCGCTCTTGATTTCCAAGGCGGAATTCTTGCAATTATGGATTTTTGCAAGCAAGTAAATGGTTATGTAACTATCAAAGAGCCCTGGATTCTTGCCAAAGATCCTGCCAACCAAGCACAGCTAGAAGAAATTTTGTATAACACCGCTGAATCATTACGAGCACTAGCTGTTCTGCTCCATCCTGTTATGCCACAGACATGTGAAATCTTGTGGCAGAGCCTTGGTGCACAAGCATCACTGGGAGATTTGTCTGCACAAAAGATTTCTGATGTTGCTACTTGGGGCCAATTACCAGCAGGTGCCACTGTTACCAAGACTCCAGTTTTATTCCCACGTCTAGAAACGCCTGCCTAAACACCAATGGCTGATCGCCACAATCGCGATATCGATAGACCTCGCGCGCCATTGCCAGAACCCCTACCGGTTCCAACAGTAGATGCACATGCGCACATGGAGATCGTTACTGATGCTGCCTTTGATTCACAAGAAGTTGCAGATGTCATAGCAGAAGCAAAATCTGTCAATGTTGATCGCATCGTTCAAGTTGGATACTCAGCAGAACAATCAAAATGGTGTGTGGCTGCAGCAGAAAAGTGGAACACATCTGTTCTAGCAGCTGTAGCGCTACATCCCAACGAAGCACCAGTTGTTGCAGACTTGGAGGATGATCTAAAGATCATTGAAGAACTTGCCCAGCATCCACGTGTTCGAGCAATTGGTGAAACAGGACTTGATTACTTCCGCACACCACCTGAATTACGTAAGCGTCAGCAGGATTCCTTTAAATGGCACATTGAATTAGCAAAGAAAACAAAAAAGGCACTTGTTATCCATGATCGTGATTCACATGATGATGTTTTATCAGTGTTACTTGAAGTTGGAGCCCCTGAAAAGACTGTCTTTCATTGCTTTTCAGGTGATGTTGAAATGGCTAAAACCTGTATTGAACGTGGCTACATCCTCTCCTTTGCTGGCACATTGACCTTTAAGAATGCTCCAGATTTGAGAGATGCCGTAAAGCTTGTGCCCATAGATCAGTTGCTGGTCGAGACAGATTCACCTTTCTTAGCTCCTGCTCCTCATCGCGGAGCCAGTAATACCCCTGCACAGATTGCAACTATTGTGCGAGCGATGGCAGCAGAGCGAAATCAAGATTTAGCAGAACTTGCTACCGCACTTGGCGACAACGCTGAACGCATCTTTGGGTCTTTCGCACCATGACATTGCTAGGTGCGGCACAAATCCGCGAACTTGCTGCACAGTTAGATTTGAAGCCATCTAAGTCATTGGGCCAAAACTTTGTAATTGATTCAAATGTTTGTACAAAGATAGTGCGCACGGCAGGTGTAACAAGTGATGACATTGCCTTAGAAATTGGTCCTGGACTTGGCTCATTAACTCTTGCGATGTT
>CAIXVA010000227.1 GCA_903922745.1 uncultured Actinomycetes bacterium | reverse complement strand
TCGCAAATGCAATCCCATACATGCCAGCGTTTTTTAACATGCAATAGGCATGAACACCTGCTTCGTTGTCATCTGGTTTACGAATAACAAAGGCGTTAATGCTCAAAGAATGATCTCCAACAATGAGCGCGCAATGAGTCTGCAGCTTTTTCTCACCCGGCAAGGAAACTAGAAAAGTATTGGCATCTTTGCGTTCATATTCCAGATCATGAGAATCTAAAAACTCTTCAATAGTGATGCGGGGGTCGATCGCAGCCATTTACGCTTCCAGTGATTTGCGAGACTGGGTAATAACTTGATCGTAAATATCTAGCGTTCCACGTGCTGTGGCATCCCAACCAAAGTGTGAAGCGTGCTCGATTGCACCCATCGACAGCAGTACGCGGCGCTGTGGTTCTTGCAGCAAACGGACGATAACTGAAGACCACGCCTTTGGATCATGTCCATCGACAAGTACACCTGAAATACCGTCAGCAACTGCTGTACGAAGGCCACCAACTGCTGTTGCAATAACTGGGGTTCCGCACGCTTGTGATTCAAGTGCAACTAAACCAAAGCTTTCGCTATAGCTAGGCACAACAACTAAATCTGCTGCGCGATACCACTGTGCTAAATCTACGCGTGGCACAGGCGGTGAAAAACGAACAACATCATCGATTGCTAGCCATGTTGCAAGCTCTTTTAAGCGATCGACTTCTTCGGTGTTAGCACCAGATGCCCCGCCAATAATGTTGACGATTAATTTATGCCGCAATAGTGGTGAGTGCTTTACCAATTCACTAGTTGCACGGATTAATACTTCAGGGCCCTTATGTGGCTGAATGCGGCCAACAAATGAAACAACTAGTGCATCGTTTGGCAGGCCAACAAATTCACGGGCAGCACTGCGACCAAGGCCTGGTGTGAATGTATAAAGGTCTACACCTGGGCTAACAACATGGACGATGTCAGGACAGGCGTCATAAAGAGAAACCAGGCTGGCTGCTTCTGCATCGGTATTTGCAACCAAAGCATTTGCTGCAGCAACAACTTGTGTTTCACCCTGCACGCGGATCATTGGCTCTGGTGTCTCACCTTCAGCTAAGTTCAAATTCTTCACGCGAGCCATAGTGTGCATGGTGTGAACTAAAGGAATACCAAGCTCTTTAGCAGCTGGCATCGCAACTTTGCCAGAAATCCAATAATGAGAATGGATAACATCGTAGTTTTCTTCTTTAACAATACGTAAAAACTCTTTAGATAGGCCAGCGATATGGGCTGGTAACTGTTCTTTGGTCAGCGAACCGTGTCCACAATCAAAGTAGCGCACCCGAACACCTGGTGAAATTTCAACAATTTCAGTTTCTGTTGCATGTGTGCGTCGCGTAAAGATGTCGACTGACACACCCATCGCAGCCATACGTTGTGCAGATTCGACTACATAAATATTCATGCCGCCAGCATCACCAATACCTGGTTGTTCCAGGGGTGATGTGTGCACCATCAATACTGCAATGCGCCCGCTCATGTATGCAAGGGTACGCGCTGTTAGAAGGTTGCGCGAATGGTGCCCACTGGCAGGCCTGCACCCAATGTATTAACTGGCACTTCCTGCGCATCAATACCAAATTTTGCAAGGGCAGCGGCTGTTATCGCAGGCATTGCACGTGCATTGCCATCACTAATCTTGATTGCCAATGTGCGACCATCAGATAGTGATGTCACATTTACCGCCTCTGCGCCATCTTTCATAAACAGTCCAGGGATTTTCTGCATCATTCGCGTTGCAAGTCGACCAGGTCCAGAAACCATTTCGGGGTAATCACGGCACGCCTGTGCAACTTCTTGATGCACTGGATCTGTGCTAATTGTTAAAGTGCGAATTGCGCGAGCAAGGCCCAATAGTGAAAATAGAAATAGTGGAGC
>CAIXVA010000226.1 GCA_903922745.1 uncultured Actinomycetes bacterium | reverse complement strand
TTAACCAGCGTGCCGGCTCCACCCATAGTCCACTTGCCTGCTGGCTTCCAGCCATTCATGCGAGCGCGCAATGCGGCAAGCACAACCATCTGGAATGCGATGTAGATACCAACGGAAGCAAATGCCACTAGGCGGAAAATTCCACCTGGCAAGAACAAGTCGGTCAATACAAAGATGATCGGCAATGCTGCTGCTGTCATAAGTGCAGTAGGAGCCATACCGGTCTTTGGGTTCATCTTAGAAAGTGACTTCTGCGCAAAGATCATTCCATCGCGAGCGTATGAGTAGATCAAGCGGCTAGCAGCTGCCTGAAGACTCAATGCACATGAGAAGAATGAAACAACAACGATTGCCATGATCGCGCGAGATCCGCCGGTGCCAAACGCCTCATTCAAGGACTGACCGATTGGGTCTGCGTTCTCGCCGCTGATTACTGCGCCAATGTCAGCAACCGAAAGAATCAATGCATAAGTGATGAACAGGGATGCTGCGCCACCGATGTAAAGAGTCATTCGCATTGCTCGTGGAATCACAATTCCAGGATTTGCAACTTCTTCAGCTACGTCGCCGCAAGCTTCGAAGCCGTAGTAAAGATACAAACCAATAAGTGCTGCGCCCATGAAGGCGGTTGTGTAGCTTGTGCCACCAGCTGTGATTGATGAAGTATCAAAGATCACGCCAAATGATTGTTCGCGATGAGTAGTTAACAAAACAACGCCAACAATTAATGCGCCAACTAATTCAGCAACGAAACCAAAGAAGGCAACGCGACCCAGTAGTTTGGTGCCACCGAAGTTAATTGCGGTAACGATCAAGATCAACGCGATTGCCAATGTGATGGTCAAGTTCTGGCTTGATTCCATTCCCAGGAAGCCTGCGATGAATGGACCTGCGCCATAAGTAACTGATGCGATAGTTGCGATCAAGGCAAAGCCATAGACCCAACCGGTCATCCAGGCATATCCCTTACCCCAGAGCCTTCGCGCCCATGGGTAAACGCCGCCAGCAATTGGATACTGCGAAACTATCTCGCTAAAGACCAATGCGACTAGGAACTGGCCGATGCCACAAATTGCGATCCACCAGAACATCGGTGGTCCGCCAGCTGCAAGAGCCAGGGCAAAGAGGCTGTAGACACCAACTACCGGTGATAGATATGTGAAGCCAAGTGAGAAGTTTTGCCATAAGGTCATGTCTCGCTTGAACTCAGATTTATAACCCAAACTAGCCAGATGCTCAGCATCAGAGGCATGTTGTGTTGACATGTAATACTCCTATTACAGTTACCGGCGGCTCGGGATGGGCCGTCGACTCACGTTACTGCTGGAATATCTCAAGGTGTGGGATGTTTAGCCCGACAAATCGGACATAATTAAACTTTTTTAACGCATTTAATGGGTTTTTGAGATCTTGAAGGTTTGGTAGGGCTATTTGACGGGAATGATTAACCCTTGTCCTTCTTGCACTTCGCTGGTCTCTAATCCATTAAGGGCCTTGATCGTCCATATAGTTGAACGCGGATCTTCGTTAGGTGCGATTGCAACAGCAACATCCCAAAGGCTTTGGCCGGCTTCGACTTTAACGATCGCAGTTGTTGGACCGGACTGATCAGCTTGAGCAGCGCGAGTGCTCATCAAAAAGAACGCAACCACGATTGGTAGCAGGGCAAGTAGAGCCACCACTCGTCGGCCGCGAGCTGTTAGTCGCACTGGACTTGAAGTCTGGGTATTGCTGGAACGAACAGCGGCTCGCTGTACGGGAAGTGCTGCTACTGCAGTTACTTGAGCCATGGTATTTCTCCTTGATTTTCAATCTCGCCCTGGCGCTGTGCCTGGACTTGCCGACCGGGTGGTCTACCCGCTAGATTCGAACAAGTGTTCTAATCGAACGTATGTTCTATTTGTACACCCCAGGTCCGACACTTTGCAAGTTCTTTCGAACAAATGTTTGAATAACTCTCA
>CAIXVA010000225.1 GCA_903922745.1 uncultured Actinomycetes bacterium | reverse complement strand
TTCGTAAGAGTTTCTAGATCACCTTGCACTAGCAATCGTTTGTCGCGACCCAATTCGCCAAAGACAATTGTGAAATCGCGAGCGCGACAATCAAATGCTTTTGCTAGCTCTTTTATGACTGCTTCGTTTGCTTTGCCATCTACTGCGGGTGCTTGCACCGCAACAACTAAACGTGATGGATCTCCGGCGATGCCGCCAACTTTATTTCGTGAAGAGTTTGGGCGAACCCGTATTTCAATGAGCAGTTGCTCTGGCATTTAGCCAGCAGAACCTGAACCCGATGGTCCGGCCTTGCGCTGAACCTGAGGAGCTCCGCCACTGCGTTGTCCGCCGCGGATCTTTGATCCTGATTCAGCATGAGCTTGTGTACCTGGTGCGCCCGGCTTGTTCTTCTTAGCTTCAAGGGCAGCAAGCATTCTTGCTTTCATGTCATCATTTTTATCGGCCATGTCTTAAGTCTACCGCCTTCCAAAGTAATAGTTGGACGGGCTAAGAACTTGACTCTTTATATTCGCGTAAACGTTCTAAAACTTCTGATTCGCGATAGCGACGATGTCCACCTAATGTGCGAATTGCTGTCAGCTTTCCAGCCTTTGCCCAGCGTGTAACAGTCTTTGGATTTACATGAAATCGTTGTGCGACCTCTTTGGGGGTCAAGAGAACTTCTGCATCTGGAATGCGGTTGCTCATGATGACTCCCTTAGATCTAGCTGTGTCCGATTTAGCCTGTATTGGGGTGAAGTATGACCAGTATTTAAGCGTGAGGCAATACCTAGAAAATGAACTCTAGGAGGCTTGCTCGAAGGCCTGAACTAAGCGCCAACGAGACATTAAGCGCTGATAGCCAACGCCAGCAGCCATGCCATCGGCTGATGCAAGACCTGCGACCGAACTAGTTACATCTTCAATTGATGTATCGGCATCTAGGCCATCTTCACCTGAATCGCGTAACGCTTTATCCATGTAATTAGCTAAGCCGCCATAATCAAGTTCAACAAGTGATTCTGGGTGAAACATTTCTAGCCATGCTAAAAGATTTTCCAGCTCTTGTTCTACTGGGCCATCGCCAAAAGCACCCAGTACCGCGTCATGTGCGTTATCGCACCGTTGTTTTGCATTGGCAATTGTTGTGTGAGAGATACAAAATTTTCCATATTGATTGTCACCACGAGTACGTTCATCTGGTGAAAACAGAATTAACCAACGAGGAGGAATAGTCCAAGTTTCATTGAGAATGTGTGGAACTTTATCTTCTAATAAATCCACACCTGCTGTAATAACTTCTTCCATTGCAGATGAAACAAAGTACGGAACAACAGTGCTTGGTAAAGAATCTTTGAAATTATCTAACGCTGCCCAACAACGAGTTGCAGTTGCCCACGGAGACACGTAACGAATTCCATCGCGATCTAAAACATGAGCACCATCGGGACGACCTGCCGGTGGTTCAGGTTGAACAACACGATGTAGCGCTAATTGTTCCTCGCGATTGAAACTTGTTGGATCACTTTCTAGATTTTGCCAACGTAAACGATCGGCTGGATCAAATGCTGAAAGTGGTTCGTAGATACGAAGTGATGCTAAGTACGGTGTAGCTCTCACGCACGTGGAATGTAATTGCCCTCAGCGTAAGGATCATCGTCATCCTTGCGTGAAGTGTTATCAACTTCGCCATGAAGTTCTTTGGTGAGGCGATCAAGATCCATATCTTGCGCGTTATATTTCAAATCACGTGCAACTTTGGTTTGCTTTGCTTTTGCGCGGCCGCGACCCATGGGCGACCTCCTTCACTAATTGCTGTGCGTCAGGAGCGTAGGTTATCGCGGTTGGTAGGTACCTTCCAAAGTTGAGCGTGGATCAGAGCCTTTGCGCTCGGTTACAACGCCCGCAACCCACGCTTTCATCCCCCGAGCTGCCAAAGAACGCAGGGTCAGATCGGCTACAGATGGATCAACAAATGCGCTCATTCCGATGCCACAGTTCCAGGTGCGCTCCATATCAGCCTGAGGAACTCCGCCCATCTTGGCCATGAACTCCATTTCAACAGGAAGCGACCATGTTGAACGATCATAAGTTGCGGTTAAATGTTCTGGAATAACCCGCGCGGTATTTTCTGCGATTCCCCCACCTGTGATGTGTGAAAAGGCGTGCAAATGTTCTGGCATGGATTTAATCAACGCTAAACAATCTAAAGTGTAGATCTCGGTCGGTGTCAAAAATACTTCACCTGAAGTTTTTCCATACTCGCTGACATTGGCTTCAAGGCTTAACTTTGCAGTCTTAATGATGTGGCGAACAAGTGAAAAACCATTGGCGTGAAAACCACTTGATGGCATACCAATAATCACATCGCCAGCTTTAACTCGATGAGCACCTAATTGGCGATCTGCATCAACGACACCAGTGGCAGCACCAGCAACATCAAACTCATCATCATCGAGCAATCCTGGATGCTCTGCTGTTTCTCCACCGATTAATGCCGTGTTTGCTTTTGCGCACCCTCTAGCAATTCCAGCAACGATGTCGGCAATATGTTCTGGAACAACTTTTCCGACTGCAATGTAATCAGTCATAAACAAAGGTTCGGCGCCACACACAACTAAGTCATCAACAACCATGGCAACTAGATCTTCGCCGATGGTGTCGTACTTGCCGAGTGCACGAGCTATTTCAGTCTTTGTGCCAACGCCATCGGTTGAGGTTGCAAGCAATGGCTGTTTCATATCCTTTAATTTGCTTGCATCAAATAAACCAGCAAAACCACCGATACTGCTCATAACTTCAGGACGAGATGCCTTTGCAATAGAGGCCTTCATTAATTCAACTGCGCGATCTCCTGCATCGATGTCGACGCCTGCATCTTTATAGGTAGACATTAGTGACCGTGAACTTCAGTGATTTCAAGGCGCAGTTTTCCTTCAGTCATGTCTTCAGGGATGCGAATTGGATATTCACCCGTAAAGCAGGCGGAACAAAGACGCTCAGAAGGCACCTGGGTCGCTGCAATTAGACCATCCAGAGAAACATAACCCAAAGAGTCAGCGCCAATAGATCTACGAATTTCCTCGACCTCTAACCCATTAGCGATTAATTCGGCGCGAGTTGCAAAATCGATTCCGTAATAACAAGGCCATTTAACCGGAGGGGATGAAATGCGTACATGGATCTCACGAGCACCTGCCTCGCGCAGCATGCGGACAATTGCGCGCTGGGTATTTCCGCGAACAATCGAGTCATCGACAACAACAATGCGCTTGCCTTCGATGATTTCGCGCAGTGGATTTAGTTTTAACCGAATACCAAGCTGACGGATAGTCTGTGAAGGTTGAATAAATGTTCGCCCCACATACGAGTTCTTTACAAGACCCAAGCCAAATGGAATCCCAGATTCTTTTGCATAACCAATTGCAGCTGGAGTTCCTGATTCAGGTACTGGGATTACAAGATCCGCCTCTGCTGGAGCTTCCTTTGCCAGTTGCGCTCCGATTGCAACACGTGTTTTGTGGATTCCGCTGCCAGCAATTGTCGTGTCAGGTCGTGCGAGATACACATATTCAAACAAGCAGCCCTTGGGTTGTGCTTCAGCCCAGCGTTGTGAGCGAACACCATTGCTATCAATTGAAATAAATTCACCAGGTTCGATTTCGCGAACGAATGCTGCACCAACAATATCTAGGGCCGCACTTTCAGATGCGACCACCCAGCCAGTTTCAAGTTTTCCAAGTACCAATGGACGAACACCATGTCGATCGCGGGCTGCGTACAAGGTTTGTTCATCCATAAAGACAAGCGAGAAAGCACCTTCTAGCTGTGGCAACACAGCCAATGCACTTGCCTCAACATTCTTTTCATCCTGCAAAGCAATTAGCGCAGTCATGATTTCAGTATCTGTCGTAACGCCACTCATGCTGGTTGCCGAACCTTCAAGTTTTTGTACAAGTTCTGCCAGATCGCCTGTGTTTGTCAGGTTACCGTTGTGAGCTAAAGCCAGTGTTCCGTACTTAGTTGGGCGCAATGTTGGCTGGGCATTTACCCAAGTACTTGATCCAGTCGTGCTGTATCGGCAGTGACCAATAGCTAAATTGCCCTTTAATGTTGCAAGATCGCCTTCGGTAAAGACCTGTGAAACAAGTCCCATATCTTTGAAGATAAGAATTCTTTCGCCATCACTTGTTGCAATTCCTGCAGATTCAGTTCCGCGATGTTGCAGCGCATACAAACCATAGAAACTTAACTTAGCAACCTCTTCGCCAGGTGCCCATACTCCAAAAACACCACATGCATCTTGAGGACCTTTATCTTCACCTAATACATTGTGATTGAGCAATCCATCAGGGCGTCTCATAGCTCAGATCCTAACGGTAGATATTCGGTTAAATCAGCTCGAACACCAGATGCAGCAATTGCTCCGCTGTTCATGGCATCAGACCAACTTAATTTTCCAGAAGCTAACGCTAGCCAAGTGTCCGCATTCATTTCAATTGTGTTCGGCGGAGTACCGCGAGTATGTGTTGGACCATCACCACATTGAACTGCTGCATAGGGTGGAACACGAACTTCGATGGCACGACCAGGTGCCTTTGCCGTCAAAAGCGCAAGAGTGCTCTTAACTTGCTCAAGTATTTGTTGGTCGCGCATATCTATCACCCAAACAACTTCGGAAACGTTGATGTGTGTGCAAACGAAAGTTCGGACAACGAGATAACCGCATCATTAATAGTGAGTGAGTCTCCCCCTGTTGTACCTAGTTTTGTAATTGCAATTGAATTCTTAAGGGCCAATCCCTGAAGGCGCGCAGTGTGGATTGGGTCAATAGCAACAAGAACGCGACCAGGTGTTTCACTGATCAAGCTAACTCCTGCGTTCTCAAGTGAGATTGTTACGCCAACCTTATGACGCAAAACCATCTCTGTTAATCCTGCAGATAGTCCGCCTTGACTTAAATCATGGGCTGCAGCAAAGAAAGAGTTGCCTTCCAGAAGTAGCTCAATAAGGCGCATTTCGCGCTGTAAATCAGCATCTGGTGATTGCCCAACGCGTTGATTGTGTAAGAAAGCCCATTCACTGCCGGCTAAATCTTCGTGGGTTTCACCAACAAGATAGAGATCTAAGCCAGCCTGTGTGAAACTCATTGGTGTGCGAGTACGAACATCTTGAATAACACCCAGCACGCCAATTACTGGTGTTGGCAAAATTGCAACCGATCCTGTCTGGTTATAGAAAGAAACATTTCCTCCTGTAACAGGTAATCCCATTTCTAAACAACCATCTGCTAATCCACGAACGGATTCAGCAAACTGCCACATGACACCTGGGTCTTCAGGAGAGCCAAAGTTAAGACAGTTAGTGACGGCAAGGGGACGAGCACCTGCCGTGGC
>CAIXVA010000224.1 GCA_903922745.1 uncultured Actinomycetes bacterium | reverse complement strand
GTTTTACCCAATCAGCATCGCCCATTCCAACTGCACGCAACATTCCTCGCGCTGGTGCTCGCTCAAGACCATCAGTTACTACCCCAGAACGTGGCTTCATATTAGGCATGAGATAAGTCTAACCTTCGCTTTGGCCCAAGTGGGTTAACAAGAGTGAACGTACTTTGGCAGCATCGGCTTGGCCCTTTGTCTCTTTCATAACAGCGCCAATTAGTGCTCCAGCTGCAGGCAAATGTCCGTTACGAACTTTCTCCGCAGTTTCTGCTTGTTCAGCGCACACCTTTTCAATCGCTGCCATTAAAGCGCCATCATCATTTACAACTTTGATGCCACGCTTTGCAACAACCTCTGAAGGTTTTCCTTCACCGGCTATAACGCCTTCAACAACTTGTCGTGCAAGTTTGTCAGTTAATTCGCCGGCATTAACAAGTGCCACGATCTCTGCAACATCGGCAGGTGTAATTGCTAGGTCTGCAATTGCAACATCTTTGTCATTTGCAATTCGTGAAATTTCACCAAGCCACCATGTACGAGACTTTGTTGGATCTGCGCCAAGAAGCACAGTTGCTTCAACAATATCTAGAACATCTGCGTTAATCATTGCAGCCATTTCCTTGTCAGGAACAGCCCATGCCTCCTGTAAGCGCTTGCGACGGATTGATAAACGCTCAGGCAAAGCTGCACGTAATGTTTCAATCCACGCAGCGTCTGGTTCAACTGGAACTAGATCTGGCTCTGGGAAGTAGCGGTAATCCTCAGCTTGTTCCTTTGAACGACCAGAGCGAGTAAGTCCAGTGTCTTCTTGGAAGTGACGAGTCTCTTGAACAACACGTCCACCAGCATTTAACAACTCTGCGTGGCGAATCATTTCGCCGCGAATCGCGCGCTCTACAGAACGAAGTGAGTTCACATTCTTAGTTTCACTACGAGTGCCGAGTTTTTCTGCACCGATCAATCGCAAAGATACGTTTGCATCACAACGAAGTGAACCTTGCTCCATCTTCACATCGCTGACACCTAATGAGCGCAAGATGTCCCGAAGTTCAGCAACGTAAGCCTTTGCTACCTCTGGTGCGTACTTTCCTGTGCCAGGGACAATCTTTGTAACAATTTCAACCAATGGAATACCTGCGCGGTTGTAATCAAGGAGTGAATATTCAGCACCATGAATACGACCAGTAGCTCCACCAACGTGCAGTGACTTACCAGTGTCCTCTTCCATGTGCACGCGCTCTACTTCAACACGGAATTTCTTTGGACCTTCATCTGTTTCAATTTCAACATCAACATAGCCATTAACGCAGATTGGCTCGTCATACTGTGAAATCTGGAAATTCTTTGGCATATCTGGATAGAAGTAGTTCTTTCGCGCAAAACGTGAAAAAGGAGCTATAGAACAATTGAGAGCAAGACCGATTTTGATCGTTGATTCAATTGCCTTTTCATTGACTACAGGCAAAGCACCAGGCAAAGCTAAACAAACAGGACAGGTTTGTGTGTTTGGTTCTGCACCAAAAATTGTGCTGCAACCACAAAACATCTTTGAATTCGTATTTAACTCAACGTGAACTTCAAGGCCCAAGACAGGTTCGTACTTAGCAACTACATCATCATATGAAAGCGTCATTTGGCACCTCCCATGATTGGTGCTTTATCCAGTAACGGAGCACCCCACTTGGAAAGTAGCGCTGCCTCTAGTGCCGCACCAACTGAGTACATGCGCTCATCCTTCATAACAGGAGACATGATCTGGAATCCAACTGGCAATCCATCTTCATCAGCCAAACCGGAAGGTAATGACATTCCGCCAATACCTGCCATGTTTACTGGGATTGTTGCGATGTCATTTAAGTACATTGCCAGTGGATCATTGGCTTTTTCGCCAATTTTAAATGCTGTTGTTGGGCATGTTGGAGAAACCAATACATCTGCCTTTTCAAAAGCCTTTGTGAAATCTTGAGTAATCAGTGTGCGAACTTTTTGAGCACTTCCGTAATACGCATCGTAATAACCAGATGAAAGGGCATATGTTCCCAAAATAATGCGACGCTTTACCTCTTTGCCAAAGCCAACCTCGCGGGTCAAATTCATTACTGATTCAGCTGAAGCCCCATCAACATCGCCAATGCGCAAGCCATAACGCATCGCATCAAAACGAGCTAAGTTAGATGAGCATTCAGATGGAGCAATTAAGTAATACGCAGCAAGGGCGTATTCAAAGTTTGGCGCAGATACTTCAACGATTTCTGCCCCTGCTTTTGCCAACAATTCAAGTGATTCCTCAAAGCGCGCGCGAACCCCTGGTTGGTATCCATCGCCGTTAAGTTCTTTAACAACGCCGATCTTCATTCCCTTTACATCACCAGATTTTGCAGCTGCAACAACCTGTGGCACCGGTGCATTAATACTTGTTGCATCCTTTGGATCATGTCCAGCAATTGCTTCATGTAACAGCGCAGCATCTAAGACTGTGCGTGCACAAGGCCCTGCTTGATCAAGTGACGATGAGAAAGCTACTAAGCCATATCGAGAAACTCCGCCATATGTTGGCTTTACTCCAACAGTTCCTGTTACAGCTGCAGGTTGGCGAATAGATCCACCAGTATCTGTACCAATTGCAAGCGGTGCTTCAAAAGCGGCAAGGGCTGCAGATGATCCACCACCTGATCCGCCAGGAATGCGTGTTAAATCCCAAGGGTTATGCGTTGGACCATATGCAGAGTTTTCAGTTGAAGAACCCATTGCAAACTCATCCATATTTGTCTTACCTAAAATTACAATGTCATTCTTCTTCAGATTTGAAACAACTGTTGAGTCATATGGTGGTCGCCATCCTTCAAGGATTTTTGAACCACATGTTGTTGGAATACCTTTTTGTGCCATTACATCTTTTAGCGCAAGTGGAACACCTGCAAGTGGTGACAACTTTTCACCCTTTGCGCGCTTTGCATCAACTGCAGCAGCTTGAGCAAGTGCGCCTTCAGTATCAATATGTAAAAATGCATGTACATCTTTATCAACTGAGGCAAT
>CAIXVA010000223.1 GCA_903922745.1 uncultured Actinomycetes bacterium | reverse complement strand
CTTCTCGCTATTCAATGAAAATAACCTGTGGTGCAACGAGTGGCAACATTTCAGGGTACCAAGCAATCGAGACGCTAAACGCAATGCCTTTTGCTGGTCAAACAGTAACCTTTAGCGGAAAGTTTCAATCGTCCGCAACGCCCACTATTACTCTTTACGTTGAGTATTCGACAGGAGTTGATACTGCATTAACAGGATCGTGGACAAGTGCCACAAGTGTTTCAGGCGGTACAGGTGCGGCAGGTGCTTCATCATTTAGTCGAGTTTCTGGAGTCTGGACAGTACCTTCAACTGCTAAGTCATTAAGAGTTTGGTGGACTGCGACTCTTGCCGCTTCCGGAATTCTTTATGCTGGCGAAACTCAATTAGAGTTAGGTTTGGTACCTACTACATTTACTCGCGCTGGTGGAACAATCCAAGGGGAATTAGCCGCTTGCCAGCGTTACTACTACCGCAAAAACTCAGAACTCAATGGCGGCGGATTTGGTATGGGTCAATGTTATTCGACAACTGTCGCAACAGTTGTTAGCAATCATCCTGTCACAATGCGAGCAATACCTTCTATCGCTCAAAATGGTACTGCTGTGGCTTTAGCAAATGGAAATAGAACAAACACAGTTTCTATGGCAAATAACGGAACAAATACATCAATTTTTTCTGCAGACATAACAACTGGTGGCGGTCTTGTTATTGGAAATGCAACTACTTTCAATGGTGCAAGTTCTTCATCTACATACTACATAGAAGCAAATGCGGAGTTATAAAATGGAATATACATACACAGAAAACTTAAATCGTGACGGTGAAGTCATTTCAATTCAGCGCTCAGACGGTTGGTCAATTCCTCTTGACCCAAATAACTCCGATTATCAGCGTTATTTGAACCCTGAAAAGGTGGAACATTTGACGGAGATAGTGCCAGATGAGCCAACTCAAAAGTCAAAATAATTGGATCGCGTCAAAAGACGCGGCCGAAATTGGCATAGTCAGCGTTCCTATTGAAGGAACAAAGATCAAGGTGCGATGCGCGGAAGCCGTTGCACCCTTGATTGCTGGATTCTGCAAAGAATTCCATGAATTGATCGAACCAATTGATGAAGGCCAACTTGATGATTGGGGCTGGGCTTTTCGAAACGTTCGTGGATCAAATGACAAATTGAGCAATCATTCATCTGGAACTGCAATCGATCTCAATGCAACAAAACATCCTTTAGGCAAGGTGGGAACCTTTCCTCCAGAGAAAGTTCCAATGATTCGTGCGCTTGCCAAGAAGTACGGCTTGCGCTGGGGCGGAGATTACAAAGGCAGAATTGATGAAATGCATTTTGAAATTGAATTGGGTGAAGCGAAGGTCGCAGCACTCATCGGGAGCCTGAAGTTAGGAGATGACAATGGATAAGACAAAAGCATTATTGGCATCATGGGCAAGAAGTTCGGTTGCCGGTGCATTGGCCGTTTATATGACAGGCAACACAAATCCGAAGGATCTATCGTTGGGCTTGGTTGCTGGCCTTGTGCCAATGCTTGCACGCTGGGCAAATCCAAATGATGATCTTGGTGTGAAGAAGTGAGCGTCGGCGAATGGACGGCGGTGGGTGGGCTTGTCATTGCGGTGCT
>CAIXVA010000222.1 GCA_903922745.1 uncultured Actinomycetes bacterium | reverse complement strand
AAGCCAACAACTTCGTTCTTGCCGATTTCTAAATAAACATCGTTGAGAGCCCGAAGACCGCCGAAAGAGACATTGACTCTCTCGACGCGCAGCGCTGCGATATTAGTAGACATGAGGTGCATAGATTCTAGGCACCCGAGGTCCGATTCGTGTCACAATTTCATAATTAATTGATAACGATGCTGTACCCCAGTCATCAGCGGTGTATTCACCCTGCGATCCATCACCAAAAACAATCACCCAGTCCCCAGAAACTGCCGTCGAATCAGCACCTAAATCAACAACAAATTGATCCATGGAAACACGACCAATAATCGGCGCCTTATGGCCATTAATAAATACCCCAGCACCCTGTGCAACGCGCGGAATTCCATCTGCATAACCCATGGCAACCACGCCCAATTTTGTTTGTGCGGTTGTAAATGCAGTTGCACCATATCCAATTGGAACATTTGCAGGAACTGATTTAACTAAATACAGCTTTGCTCGTAGCTGCATAACCGGCTTTAAAGAAAGCTGCTTACTTGTACCAAGTGTTGAAACATCTGGCGTCAACCCATACATTGAAATACCTGTTCGCACTAAATCAAAATGCGCAGAAGGATTTTTAAGGGTTGCTGCCGAATTTGAAAGATGTTTAATAGGTGGATTGATGCCAATATTTTCAAGATCTGCAACCATCGCGTTAAATCGCTGCAACTGCTCATCATTTTGCTTCTCACCCGGTTCGTCAGCTCTAGCAAAGTGTGAAAATACTCCAATGACATTGACTGTCGAAAAATCCTGCAGTAAAAACTCCTGCCATTCATCCAAGAAGCCACCGCGAGTCATTCCTGTATCTAGTTCAATATGAATTCGGGGCTTATTGGGAAGAGCGGCAATCTCTTTAAAAGCTGCAATTGATGCAACCGCGATATCAATGTCATGGTCTACTGCTGATTTAAAATCAGAACCTGGTGATACTAGCCATGCCAAAATTGGAATCCGAACTCCATGAGTTCGAAGTTTGATTGCCTCTTCAAGGAGTGCGACACCAAGCCAGTCAGCACCTGCTTTTTCTGCAGAAAGGCCCACCGCAAGTAATCCATGCCCATATGCATCTGCTTTTACAACAGCCATTAATGGTGTCTTGCTTGTAGTTTTTAAATACGAAATATTTGATGCAAGATGATCTACATCTATTCGTGCTTCAGCGCGATTCATGTGCGCTCCACAATCACCATTGCAGAGGCAATTCCTGCATCATGCGAAAGCGAAAGATGAACATCAGCCCCGTCAATCAAATCAGCGATTTCACCTCTAAATAAAAAGACCGGCTTACCACTTTCCAAATTGACTACTTCTGCTTCATGCCATGACAATCCCTTGCCAGCATTCAATGCTTTTGCGAGGGCTTCTTTGGCGGCAAATCGTGCAGCAAGTGATGCCGTTGGCTTTGTGCGCTCTGCAGTGGTGAATAGCTTTTCTAAAAGTCCTGGAGTGCGTTCGAGGGATGCCTTAAACCGATCGATGTCTACGACATCAATTCCGATCCCATCAATCATCAGAGCAGTCTAGTGCAACTGGCTTTTAGAAGGAACATAGCGATCTATCGCAATGACACTTACTAACAATGCGCTACCCACGAACAAGCCACCCAATAGATCGCTAAACCAATGAGTATGACGAATCAATGACACAGTACAAATTGTCAGGCTAATTAATATGACTCCTGCACTAGCTAATCTGCCCTGGTACCTATCAACCTTTGCATATCGATAGATCAAATATGCCAATATCCCCCACGACAAAACAGCGTTAGAGGCATGCCCACTTGGGTATGACATTCCTCCAGCATGCATCAAATCAAATCCATCACGTGGCTTGGTGCGTCCAAGCAAAATTTTTACTGTTCCAACAACAAGGTTAAGAGAGATCAAGGAAAGAAAAGCAAGATTTAGCGGGCGCCAAGTTTTAAATTTATACGCGATGAATGCAGCCGCAAGTAATAAAACAGTTGCTGTTAACCATCGAAGACCTAAGTCATCTAAGCGTCGCAACAGGAATCCTGCAAGACCTTCAAATTGAGGTTTAGGTTGACTATTAATTTTCTTGTCGTAGGAAACCAACGGTCCGTAACTATAAACTTGTTGAGTTACAAATAAGAATCCAGCAAACAATAAAATCGACCAACGTAATGCCCGATCCATTTGCCTGCGTCGATTTTGATCTGAATTAATCATCATTCAACCGTGACTGATTTGGCTAGATTTCTAGGTT
>CAIXVA010000221.1 GCA_903922745.1 uncultured Actinomycetes bacterium | reverse complement strand
GCACGTCAGCGTCTTTATATTTCACGTGCTGAATATCGTTCAACATGGGGAGCTCCAAATTACAATCCACCATCACGTTTTCTTGATGAAATTCCAGAGGATGTAATTGAATGGCGCAATCAAGGGAAATCATCATCACCGTCATTTGTTACGCGCACTCGTACTGCTACACCACCACCACCAAGAGCAACAGGCAAAAAGAGTGTTGCTATGGAGCTAGCTGTTGGTGAGCGTGTGTCACATGACACATTCGGATTAGGCACTGTTGTGGCTGTTGCAGGGGCTGGCGACAAAGCCGAAGCCACAATCAACTTCGGCCAATACGGCGAGAAGCGATTACTGCTGCGTTATGCACCTGTTGAGAAACTATAGGATTACCCCGTATATAAGCCGGCCAATAGATTGTGAGCCCCAGTGGATCTCTTTGAATACCAAGCCCGAGATATCTTTGAAAAACATGGCGTACCTGTTTTAGCTGCAGCAATTGCAACAACAGCTGATGAAGCAGAGAAAGCAGCTACAACAATTGGTGGCAAGGTCGTAGTCAAAGCACAGGTTAAAGTTGGTGGACGAGGAAAAGCAGGCGGAGTAAAGCTTGCTGAGAACCCACACGATGCGCGTGAAAAAGCTGGCGCAATTCTTGGAATGGATATCAAGGGTCACACTGTTCGCACAGTGATGATCGCAGCAGCAGCGCCAATCGAAGCCGAGTATTACCTTTCAATTTTGCTAGACCGATCAAATCGCACATTTTTAGTAATGGCATCTGTTTCAGGTGGAATGGATATCGAAGAAGTTGCACACACTGCTCCTGAAAAGCTTGCAAAGATTCCAGTATCTGCAGTTGATGGAATTTCACTTGCTAAGGCACAAGAGATTGTTGCAGCAGCCGCTTTTCCTGCAGATGTTACAGATCAGGTTGCACAGGTATTGCTAAAGCTGTGGGATGTTTTCCAGGGCGAGGATGCGACTTTAGTTGAAGTTAATCCATTGGTTAAAACAAATGATGGGAAAATTATTGCTTTAGATGGCAAGGTAACTCTTGATGAAAACGCTGATTTCCGTCAGCCAGATCACCAATCACTAGTTGACCAAGATGCAGAAAACCCTCTAGAGGCTGCTGCAAAAGCAAAGGGCCTTAATTACGTAAAGCTTGATGGACAGGTTGGAATCATCGGAAACGGTGCAGGACTTGTTATGAGCACATTAGATGTTGTCGCCTACGCTGGAGAAAAGCATGGTGGAGTACGCCCAGCTAACTTCTTGGATATTGGTGGCGGTGCATCTGCACAAATCATGGCTGATGGTCTTTCAATTATTTTGGAAGATCCCGACGTAAAGAGCGTTTTTGTTAACGTATTTGGCGGAATTACTGCATGTGATGCAGTTGCAAGTGGAATTGTTCAAGCCCTTGAATTACTTGGTCCAAAGGCAACAAAGCCAATTGTTGTTCGACTCGATGGAAACAATGTTGTTGAAGGTCGTGCAATCTTGGCTAAAGCTGCGCACCCATTGGTTGAGCAAGCAGACACTATGGATGGAGCAGCAAATCGCGCTGCAGAATTGGCGGCGAAGTAATGGCTATTTTTATTAACGATGCAAGCAAAGTTATTGTTCAGGGAATGACTGGTTCTGAAGGAACCAAGCACACCCGACGTATGTTGGCTTCCGGTACAAAGATTGTTGGTGGAGTAACACCTGGTAAGGGTGGACAGGTTGTTGATATTGATGGCCATCAACTTCCAGTCTTTAACACAGTTGCCGAAGCAATGTCTGCAACAGGTGCAAATGTTTCTGTTGTGTTTGTGCCACCTAAGTTTGCTAAGGCTGCGGTAATCGATGCAATTGATGCAACGATGCCATTAGTAGTTGTGATCACCGAAGGTATTCCGGTGCATGACTCTGCAAGCTTCTATGCATATTCGCTGACAAAGGGAACAACTCAGATTATTGGCCCTAACTGCCCAGGATTAATCAGTCCAGGAAAATCAAATGTTGGAATCATTCCTGCAGATATTACCGGTGCGGGTCCAATTGGATTAGTGTCAAAGTCAGGAACTCTTACCTATCAAATGATGTACGAGCTACGCGATATTGGTTTCAGCACTGCTGTTGGAATTGGTGGAGATCCAGTAATTGGAACAACTCACATTGATTGCTTGCGCGCCTTCCAAGATGATCCAGATACAAAAGCAATCGTAATGATTGGTGAAATTGGTGGAGATGCTGAAGAGCGTGCTGCAGCATTTATTGCTGAGTATGTAACTAAGCCAGTTGTTGGTTACGTCGCAGGCTTTACTGCACCAGAAGGAAAGACTATGGGCCATGCAGGTGCAATTGTTTCTGGTTCTTCAGGAACTGCCCAAGGTAAGAAAGATGCATTAGAAGCAGCTGGCGTAAAAGTTGGCCAAACACCTAGCGAAACCGCGCGTTTGTTACGCGCAATAATGGGTCGATAACAATGATGACGCGGGTACTTGGAGCTGCATTGCCTCAAGTCCTGCGTAGCGTTGCATGGCTTTTACTTCCAACATCTTTTATTGCATTACTAGCGTGGGCTACTGCCGGTAGTGCAACAGGAAATACAGGAGATCCTTTGCGTGCAGCGCTTTGGATTTGGATTGGTGCGCATCAGATTCCGTTTTCTTTAGCGCTACCACCGTCAGGATTAGCAGGATATCTTTCCTATCTTCCGCTCGGCGCAATTATTTTTCCAGTCCTTGCTATCCGCAATGGCATATCACGAACAATTGAACGCCTAGATAATGATTCATCCTTAGTTGGTTCGGCGCGAGCAGTCTTTGCTAGCGGTTATACCTTTTTCGCACTCCTTGCTTCACTGTTCTCAAAGACTGACGCAATTAAGCCAGTCTGGTACTTCTCAATTCTTTATGTTCTGCCGTTCACACTTTTGGTTGGAGCTACCGTTGGTCGCAAAGTTGCCTTGGGTCAAGGCTTCTTATTCGGTTCACGCATCATCGCCCTTTTACTCGGTGCGTCATCAATAATCTTTGGTTTGTTTTTGCTACTTAACATTTCAATGGTGAAGAACCTAACTACGGTTTTACAGCCTGGGATATTCGGTGGTCTTCTCTTATTAATACTTAATATTTTGTATATACCAAATGCCATCGTGGCCACCCTTGCTTATTTTTCAGGGGTTGGTTTTGCTGTTGGTTCCGGGACGTTAGTGTCACCGCTGTCATTTCGCCTCAATAAGATTCCAGCGATGCCTTTATTAGGGGCATTACCTGAAGGAAAATCAACAATTGCGTTGATAGGGGTGGCCTTTATTATTTTTGCAGGAGCACTTCTTGCTAGCTGGACAGTTGCTCTTAACCTCAAAGTTTTACAGCAGAGCGTGATAGTCGCAATTGTAATTGCAGCCTTTGTTGGGTATTCAGCAAGCGGGGCATTGATTACTGATGCGATGTCAGCTGTCGGTGTATCTCCCTGGAAGTTCACGTTAGCAATAGCGGCAGAATTAACAGCAGGTGTGGCTTTGGCGCTCTATTTGCCCCGAATCTTTAAGCGCGCATGAGAAAACGTGTTGTAATACTTGCCTCCGGAACAGGTTCGCTTGCTCAAGCGATCAT
>CAIXVA010000220.1 GCA_903922745.1 uncultured Actinomycetes bacterium | reverse complement strand
CGCCATACAGAGTTTATATCGACCCATTGGATTACGAAGGCAAGAAGCTTGAGATACGCGCTGAAGCCGTTAACTCGAAGGGAGCACAATTTGAGCTACCAAGCACAACCATTACTGTTCCCGCACCATGATGGCAGTTCGCTATATGTAAGTGATAGTTCCCCAAGCATTGGTGACACGATCACTCTGAAAGTTCGAGTACCTCATTCATATACATTTGAAAAAGGATTTATTCGCGTATATGAGGATGGCGAACCACGAAGTTATGAATTAAAAATAGGTAAGAAGAATGCTGTCGAAAGCTGGCATGAAGTCAAAATAGCAGTAGTCAACGTTCACACGGTTTACCGTTTTGTATTTGTTGCCAAAGACAAGTACGACTGGCTAAATGCATTCGGCCTCAGTAACCATGATGTTCATAGCAATAATGACTTTCAAATTGTTGCTGTCCCGCCTAACCCAGAGTGGATTAAATCTTCAGTTTTCTATCAAATATTTCCAGATCGTTTTGCTAAATCAGGTAAAACATACAAAGTTCCTGAGTGGGCACATCCTCGTGAATGGAACGAGTTACCCCGAGGTCGCAGCAAATTTACGGGTACCGAACTTTATGGTGGCGATTTGCCAGGTGTAGAGCAGCACCTAGATCACATAAATGATTTAGGGGTTAATGGCATCTATTTCACGCCGTTTTTTTCAGCACGATCTAACCACAGATATGACGCAAGTAGCTTTGATGAAGTCGACCCGATTCTGGGCGGAAATAAAGCGCTCTCATCGTTAGTTAAGAAATCAAACAAACTTGGGATTCGCATCATGGGCGATCTAACGTCAAATCATTGCGGAGCAGGGCATCCTTGGTTAGCTAAAGCAAAGAAGAATAAGAAATCCAAAGAACGCTCATATTTTTATTGGGATAAATCAGTTAAGCATGGGTATGTGGGCTGGTGGGGATTGGAATCGTTGCCTAAGCTCAACTTCAATTCAAAAGCTTTACGCAATGAAATGTATAAAGGTAAAAATTCAATCGTACGAAAGTGGCTTGGATCCAAGTACGGCATGTCTGGTTGGCGCATTGATGTTGGCAACATGACCGGAAGGCTTGGCGAAGATAATTTTCATGATGAAGTTATGCATGGAATTCGTAAGGCCATGGATGAAACAAATCCCAATGCTTGGCTAGTTGCAGAAAATGGCGATTTTGTCGCAAGTGATCTAAATGGTCTTGGTTGGCACGGCGCAATGAATTATCAGGGCTTTATGCGACCAGTGTGGAATTGGCTCAATCGCAACTCTGAAATTGGTGGAGGATTCCAAGGGCTTCCATTTGAAATGCCACGCATTACCGGATCGCAATTAGTAAGCAGTATGAAACAGTTCAACGCATCGGTGCCTTGGAGAAGTGTTACTGCAAGCATGGTGCTGCTAGATAGTCATGACACGGCCCGCTTTCGCACCGTCGTTAATGGCGATGTTCCATCGCACTTATCTGCGATGACAATGGTTCTTACCTACCCTGGGGTTCCTTCAATATTTGCCGGAGATGAAATTGGTCTTGAAGGTTCTTGGGGCGAAGATGGGCGCAGAACTATTAATTGGGATGACCGTAGTGGCTGGGACCATCAATTTATGAATGAGGTTAAATCAATTATTTCTGTGCGCAAAAGCAATGATGCGCTAGTCAATGGTGGGCTTCGTTGGATTGCAACCGAAGGCGATTACATCGCTTACCTACGTGAGTCAAAGAAGCAGTCAGTTCTTGTGCTTGTTTCACGCACAGCAATAGATATAACCCTTGATTTATCTAAGTTTGGAT
>CAIXVA010000219.1 GCA_903922745.1 uncultured Actinomycetes bacterium | reverse complement strand
CTTTCCAAGGCCAACCAAGAGAAGGACGAGTAAGAGGGGCAAACCGCGAAAGAGATCGGTGTAGATAGTTGCTACCAGTCTTAATGGATAAAGAACTGGTGAGGTGGTTGTGCGGGCGATTGCAATCAGTAAACCAATGAGAAGGACAAAGAATTCAGCCATGACAAGTACTCGTAAATTCAGGAGTAGTCCGTGCGCCACAGATGGAAGTGCTTGTTTGGCATAGTGCCAACTAAAAAATGATGCCTTTACCTGTTCAAATCCTTGAGCACCAGTGACAACGAGGGTGATGACGAATCCAAATGCAAGGGTGCTGGCAAGAGCAATTAAGGTAGAACGACGAGAGGCCCGACGCTTAGCTGCCTCGCGTTGCAACTGCAACGCAGATGGCTGATAAGTCATCGGACCTCTCGACTCTCTAATTACTTAAGTACTGGAGCGCCAACGGTGCTTGCAAGCCATGCATCAGCAATCTTTGCAAGTGTTCCATCGGCACGAAGTGCATCAACAGCACCCGTTACATCTTTAGTCAGCTTGCTGCCCTTTGAGAGAACGAGACCAAATTGTTCACCGCCAGCTTTAGCTGGGAACTGACCAACAATGAGTCCATCCTTCAAATCAACTGCAGTGATATAGAAAGCGGTAGGTAGATCCACAACTAGTCCATCAATCTGACCATTTGAAAGTGCCTGCTTTGCAACATCGTTGGTATCAAATACTGCTGCAGCCTGTGTTGGCTTAATGACATCAGTAATTGTTCCGTAAGAAGTTGTTCCAACCTGTGCTCCAAGCTTTGCACCGACTAGGTCGGCAACGCTGGTAGCTCCGGCAATCTTTGAACCCTTCACAGTGATAACTGTCTGAGATACGTCGTAATAGCCAGACGAGAAGTCAACTGCCTTCTTGCGCTCATCAGTGATGGAGACCTGATTGATATCGAAGTCGAAGTTCTTGCAACCTGGCTGAATCACCTTGTTGAAAGGAACCTTTACCCATTCGACCTTATCCTTTGAATATCCAAGTTTGTCAGCAACAGCGTATGCAACTGCTGCTTCGTAACCTTTTCCATTTGATGGGTCATTGTTATCAAACCAAGGACCGTATGCAGGATCGTCAGTTCCGATTGTTAATACGCCATCTTTAATCTGGCCGCAGCCAGAGCTCTTCTGAGCGTTAAGTACTGGGATGCCAATGGCGACGATTGCAACTAATGCAACGAGTGAGATTTTGATTTTTGAATTAAACATTCCACGCCTTTCTTATGCGCTTGCCTTAATACTTCATTAAGGCCTGGTCTTCATCCGGATGGCACCCCGCCGCCTTGGAGGGTTGCCGATCAAATAGCCGGTGCTTTATTTGATACTCGTGACCAACGCGAACACTATCAATACAGCGGCAAGGATTAAAACAGCGTAGCCTCGCTCGCTATGAACCTTGAACTCAATGGCACGAATGTAATAGAGGAGAATCAACGTTCAGGACGGGCATCATCGCTCTTTTGGCCTTGGTGTGGTGCAAATGTTTCGCTTTTAGCACTTTCCTACGGATCATTCTTTTTAGGCTTTGGCATTTCTTTCTGGCAGGCAACATTTGCTGCAATTCTTGGAACAGTCCTTTCATTCCTTTTAGTGGGAGTGAGCTCTCTTGCAGGCAAGAAATCAAATGCCCCAACAATGGTTTTATCACGCGCATCATTTGGAGTTAAGGGCAATCTAATTCCGGGTGCACTTTCCTATCTCATCTTCGTTGGATGGGAGACTGTTCTTGTTTCACTTGCAACCCTGGCAACCGGCACAGTCTTTATGCGCGTGGGGCATATTGAACATAACACCGCAATGATTATTGGCTTTGCATTATCTGTAGCACTGACAGTATCTGCCGGCGTTCTTGGTTTTGAAGTCATTATGAAGCTGCAGAAATACTTAACTTCCATCACAATTTTTATGACTCTTGATTATATTGTTCTGACAATTTCACATGT
>CAIXVA010000218.1 GCA_903922745.1 uncultured Actinomycetes bacterium | reverse complement strand
TAAACGGTGATGATGAGGCTTCAATGACTTTCTTGGCTGTCCGCCGATGGTTGGGTTGGTCTGCTGGAAAATTATTAGTTCTAGATATCGGCGGCGGTTCATTAGAAATTGCAAGTGGAAATAATGAAAACCCAGAAGCAACAATTTCGATGCCACTTGGAGCTGCACGTTTAACTCGAGAATTCTTAATCGGTGATCCATATAGTTCTAAAGGGATCAAGAGTTTAGAAAAACATGTAGAGGAAGTCCTGAGAGATTCAATGCCAAATTCTTTAAAGGCTCACGATGCAGATCATTTTGTTGCAACAAGTAAAACCTTTAGAACTTTGGCACGTATTTGTGCTCAATGGTATGGCGACAGTCCAAAGTTCATTGAAAGAAAATCGCTTAACTCTGCAATGCCACGACTTATTGATATGACAAGTAAGTCTCGCGCGGAATTACCCGGAGTTTCAGCCAACCGTGCTCAACAAATCGTCGCCGGTGGAATTGTTGCTCTTGCCGTCATGGACAGGCTTGATGTCGATGAGGCTGAAATTTGTCCTTGGGCGCTGCGTGAAGGCATTCTTTTACGCCGCTTAGACTGGTTGAGCGATTAAGCGTCGGGCGCAGGCATCCAGTCAATAGCAATAACTTCGCCATCACGGTGATGCAAGATAAATGCTTCACCTGGCATTAGTCCATGATCTAACTCTTTGAAATTCTTTTTACCAATGAATTTTGCAACAATTCCAGGAATAACTGGGTTGTGCCCACACACAATTGCGTGGGCTTCGCTTTCAATGATGTCATTAACAACATTAATCGCAGCCTTCTTATCCTTCTCATATGCATATTCGCTGAGCTCGGTCCAATAGATCATGTCTAATTTTAATGAGCGAGCCATCGGTGCAACAGTTTCGTAGCAACGAACAGCATCTGATGTGTGAATTTCAGTAATTCCAAACGGCAGATACTTTGCCAACATTCTCATTGATTGAATTTGACCAAGTTGTGCAAGTGGGCGATCACCATCATCGCCTTCCCATTCTTCGCGAGTGATTGCTTTTCCATGGCGTAAAAGAACCAATGGCGTTGTATCGATTCCGAACTTTTCAAAGTTTTTTAATACTTCTTTATCGCCTTCACGAGAAAGTTTGTCATAGGCATCAGAGACAGTGACCCAAATTAATTGATCAACTTCTTCAAGATCCATAACACCTTTAGCATCGCCAACTGCTTGGGCCGACCAATATCTAACAGTCTTTGTTGTTTCACCAACAAGATATTCAACTTTGCATAATTCAGGACCAAAGACGCTTTCAAAACCTGTCTCTTCTAAAACTTCGCGGAATGCACAACTTATTTCAGACTCTCCGCTTTCAACTTTACCTTTAGGAAAAGACCAATCGTCATAACGAGGTCTGTGAATCAAAGCGATTTGAACTAACTCATCACTTAATCGACGCCACAGAACTGCGCCAGCTGCCTGGATTATTTGGTTTTCCAATTAACGATCCTTTGAATAGTGATCAATTAGTTCAGCATGGACATTTGTTAATCCCTTTTTATGCGGGCGAGACCAGGTGGTTTCATTCAGTTCCCACGAGGAGGTTTGCTCGGAAAGCCCAAGATCTAACAGGGATTGCAGGCGCACGTGATGTTCTTTTCTTTGAACCATCACCAGGCTTTCAACACGGCGATCAAGGTTTCTTCCCATTAAGTCCGCGCTACCAATCCAATACTCATCATCTCCACCATTAACAAAGTGATAAATACGTGAATGCTCAAGGAATCGACCCAAAATAGATTTAACAACGATGTTTTCAGAAACACCCTTGATGCCAGGCTGCACGGCGCAAATTCCACGAATCAATAATTCAATCTTCACGCCAGCATTAGATGCCTCATATAGCTTTGCAACAAATCCCTCATCCAAAATAGAGTTTAGTTTGAACTGAATTCCTGCAGGGCGTCCGTTCTTGGCATGTTCAATTTCTCGATCTATGCGTTCAATGAGACCAGAGCGCAATGTGCGAGGGGCAACTAACAAACGTGAATATGTTGACTGCGGCGCAAAGCCAGACAGTTGATTAAATAAACGAGTTAAATCCTCAGTTAATTCAACATCTGCGCTGAGCATTCCTAAGTCTTCATACATACGCGCAGTCTTTGGATTGTAGTTTCCAGTTCCGATGTGACAGTAACGGCGAATACCTTGTGGCTCATCGCGCACAACGAGTGAAAGTTTTGCGTGAGTCTTTAATCCCATCAACCCATACACAACGTGAACACCTGCAGCTTCTAGCTTTCGCGCCCAGCGCACATTGTTTTGTTCATCGAATCGGGCTCTAATTTCGATTACTGCAACAACTTGCTTGCCAGCCTCTGCAGCTTCAATGAGCGCCTCAATAATTGGTGAGTCACCAGATGTGCGATACAAAGTCTGTTTAATAGCTAATACCTGTGGATCTTTTGCCGCATTTTCTAAGAAGTGCACAACGGAAGAAGTAAAGGATTCATAGGGGTGATGAAGCAGAATTTCACCTTGGCGGATCGCTGCAAAAAACAGGTCACTGTCTTCAGAATCCACTTCAGAAAGGGCTTTAGCGGTACGAGATCTAAAGGGCGCAAACTTTAATTCTGAGAAATCTAGATCTGCAATTTTGTGAAGCGAGGTCAGATTAAGTGGTGCGCTGACATGGAAAATATTTTCGGCGCCGATGCCAAGTTCTGATCCAAGTTTTGTCACTCGAGCTTCATCTACGCCAGCTTCTATCTCAAGTCGCACAGGCGGCCCAAATCGGCGACGCAGTAACTCTTGCTCTAATGAAAGAAGTAAATCTTCTGCTTCATCCTCATCCAGTTCAATATCTTGATTACGTGTCACACGGAATGTGAAGTGATCTTCAATTGACATACCTGGGAACAATTCTTGTAAGTGAATTGCAATCAAGTCTTCCAATGGCAAGAAGCGGGTAGATCCAAACTTTGCGGTCGCAATAAATCTCGGCAAAATTTCTGGAACTTTGACACGTGCAAAGAATTCTTCTTGGGTTGTTGGATTTTTTACCATTACTGCAAGATTGAGCGATAAACCAGAGATATATGGAAAGGGATGTGTTGGATCAACAGCTAGCGGAGTTAAAACTGGAAAAATTCGATCCTGGAATAACTTGGCAACATATGTACTTTCTGTTTCATCTAGCTGTTCCCACTTAACAAATTCAATACCATTCTTTTTTAGCTCGGGCATGATGTCATCATGTAAAACTTTGGATTGACGAGAAACGAGTTCATTTACTCTTTTGTTAACAACTTCTAAGAGTTCTTTTGGTTTGTACCCCGCGACATTTGCTGCCGTGACATCATTATCAATCTTGCTCATCAAGGTAGCAACGCGCACCATGAAGAACTCATCCAAATTTGAGGACGAAATAGCTAAAAAACGAAGTCTTTCAAGTAGCGGAACCGTTGGGTCCTCGGCTAATTCGAGGACTCGTTGGTCGAAAGAGAGCCAACTGATCTCTCGGTCCGTTAAGTGCTCGATTTTCATGCATAAATTATCTCGTGAATGGGTGAACAATAGGTAATCGGAGTAAGGACAAGGGCTAAACCAAACCCCTATTTCACGCTCAACGAAGGTGTGCTTCCCCTCATTTCCTGAGAGACTTCCCCACGTGATTAACAACTATTGGATGAGTCCAGAGACGACCTCGGCTAACCGGTTGCCGATGCTTAACATCGAACATTTTGAGCAAATTTCTTTAGATGGAACCTGGCGCTTTCAGTTGTTACATAGCCCTACAGAAAAGATTGGCAAGCGTTGGGCTTCAATTCCAGTTCCGGGTCTTTGGACTATGCAGGAACCATCTGAAGTTTTCTTTGACAAGCCAATTTACACAAACACACAAATGCCTTTTGAGGAACATCCTCCTTTTGTTCCCGCAGAGAATCCAACTGGTGTGTACGAGCGCGATTTTGAATTGCCGAAAAGCTGGAGTGGTAAGAGAGTCGTTTTACAGGTCGGTGGCTATGAATCTGTTGCACTTGTTTACATCAATGGACAAGAAGTTGGGCTAACTAAAGATTCACGATTGGCCGCAGAATTTGATGTCACACAATTTGTTCAAAGTGGAAACAATGTTGTACGCATTGATGTCACCAAATGGTCAGATGCAACCTTTATTGAGGACCAAGATCAATGGTGGCATGGTGGCATTACTCGTTCAATTAAATTATTTGCAACCAATAAGGTTTTCATCGAACGCTTTAAAACAGTTTCTGGTTTAGAAAGAGATGGGTCTACCGGAACTTTAAGTATCGAGGCTGACTTAGGTTCGTTAGATAATCTTTCAACCGATGGCTACACACTGCGCGCATCCATTACCGAATTGCCTAAGGTAAAGAGCGCGAACCTTACACAGACAATTAAAAACTTCACCTCGCCCAAGTGGACTGAACGCAATGCTGATCTAAAAAGGCGTAGCGATGATTACTTCCACGGCAAATACTGGGATGGAAAGCTGCCTGCTGATGCAAAGGCAGCAATCATGGAAAATGAGCCTTGGCCGCATGGGAAAGTAATCCTAGAAACACGTATTCCTAAGGTAAATCCTTGGTCTGCGGAGGTTCCTAATCTTTATACCTTGCACATCGAATTAGTTGATCCCAATGGCGCAGTCATTGAGGTTTCACAGCAGCGAATTGGATTCCGTTCTATCGATATTAAGGGTCAAGATTTCTTAGTTAATGGCCAGCCAGTTATTTTCTACGGAATCAACCGCCACGACTTCAATCGCTTTACTGGTCGTGTGCTGACACGCGATGACATGCGACAAGATTTGCTTGAACT
>CAIXVA010000217.1 GCA_903922745.1 uncultured Actinomycetes bacterium | reverse complement strand
CTGCTTTCTCTTTTAAGGCATCTCGTTGTTCAACACCGAATCGATGTTGCTCGTCGACAACGATTAATCCCAAATCCCTAAATTCAACTTTTTCACCTAACAGAGCATGCGTACCAATAACGATTCCGGCACTTCCAGTGGCAGCCATTGCCAATGCCTCTTTACGCGCCGCAGCACTTTGTGAACCTGTAATTAAAGTTACTTGCGTGGCCTTTTCAGAACCGCCCAGCATTCCACCGTGACCCAATTCGCCCAGTAATTTCTGAATAGTTCGTAGATGCTGGGCAGCTAATACTTCAGTTGGAGCAAGCAGGGCAGCCTGTCCCCCGCTATCAACAACTGCCAACATGGCGCGCAGTGCAACAATTGTTTTACCAGAACCAACTTCACCTTGTAACAAGCGATGCATTGGATGAGGTTGGGATAAATCTGATTCAATTTCTTTACATACTGCAACCTGTCCAGCTGTTAACTCAAAGGGCAGAGTTGCATCAAATGCATCTAGTAACCCCCCACTGATGCGTTTTCTAGATGTTGAATTCAACTTCTTTAGTTCAATTCTGCGCATCACCAGCAAAGACTGAAGAAGAAAGGCTTCATCAAAGGTTAAACGTTCCCGAGAAAGTTCGGCATGATCTAAATCTGCTGGCTGGTGCAACTGCACTAGCGCTTGATGAAGTGATGGGTAATTGTGTTTTTCGCGTATTGAGGCAGGTAAGAAATCTTGTATTTCTTCAAGTGATCCAATTGCTAGTTGTGCGCATTGTGAAATTTTCCACGATGGCATTTTGGCAGAAGCAGGATAAACAGGAAGATACTTACCTGCAAAACCTTCCACTGCGCTATCAACATCTGAGCCGTCAGGAATCATTTCGTAATCTGGATGGGCAAGTTGTTTCTTATTATTAAAAACTCCTACTTTTCCAGCAAACAAACCCTGTCGTCCGACCTTCAACTCTTTTTCACGCCAGGCTTGATTGAAAAATGTTAGGGATAATTTGTCTGTGCCATCTGTGACTACAACTTCGAGCATGCTGCCTTTGCGCCCACGCATAGGCCTGGTAGATGCTGAATACACCTGCGCCAGAATTGTTGTCTCATCGCCTTCATGGAGTTCAGAAATATCTGAAAGCTCACCACGGACCATGTATCGACGTGGGTAGTGGCGCATGAGATCGCCAATGGTTTTGATACCAAAGGTGGTTTCTAGAACTTTGGCGGTGCGGTCACCAACGACCGCTGAAACCTTATTCTCTAGTTGTGCCACACGGGCATTCTCTCTCTAAATCCCTTGGAATTGCCTCAACAAGCGTGAATTGGCATTGAACCCCGCATACGGGGTACCCTTACGGCCTGTTCCCACTGGAACGAGATCAATAGAAAAGTTAAAAGGAGTACCGCTGTGGCAGCAACATGCGATATCTGTGGCAAAGGGCCCAGCTTCGGAAACAATGTCTCTCACTCACAGGTGAAGACCCGTCGTCGTTGGAATCCAAACATTCAGCGCGTTCGCACCCTTGTTGGTGGAACACCAAAGCGTCAAAACGTTTGTACTTCATGCCTTAAGGCGGGAAAAGTAACTCGTTAATTTTTATTAATTGAAATGGCGCCAGGTATCTGGCGCTTTTTTCATTTCTGCTCCAAGAACGCCATTTCCTTCAACAACAGTTCCTACGCAGAAACCATCCAAGTTATTTCCTGTTGCTAAAAAGACATGGTCTTCGCCGCCTGCAAATATCCATTGCCACACATCAACATCTTGACTATCAGCCAGTTCTTTCAAAGTAACAAACTCGGGGTGCTGTGCAATTAATGCTTGATTAAAATTCAAAGCTACCCCTGAAGCATTAGCCAACTGATTGGCTTGGATAATTAGTCCATCGCTGACATCACACATGGCATGTGCGCGATTATTTGAAAATTGAATTGCAGAAACATAATCAACTGTTGGTGCGCTGTGCTCAGATACCGCGTGAACGGCTAAATCATCATCTAGATCTTTTTCAATAATTGAAAGCCCGGCAGCAGACCATCCAGGCAAAGATGAGATGTAAATCGAATCTCCAACCTGAGCGCCAGATCGTGTTATTGGATTATCTACTTCTCCAATCGCGGTGATTGAAATAACTATGCATGGGCCCTTGGCTAAATCCCCACCCACAACAAATGCACTACAACTACTTGCTTCGTGCGCAATGCCTTCTGCAAGTTCTTCAATCCACTCCATGCTTTCATGGCCAGTAAGGGTTACAGCCACCACCAAGTATTTTGGAGAACCACCCATGGCATAGACATCTGCCAGGTTTGCAGCCGTTATCTTTCGACCGATATCAAAGGCACTGCTCCATTTAGTTGAAAAATGTGTTCCTTCAACAGCCAGGTCAGTTGTGATGACAGTTCGATCAGTTGTTGCAACTACCGCCCCGTCATCACCGATTCCTATTTCGACCCCGCGATGAGTTGCGCCAAATATGCGCGTTAACGCAGAAATAACGCCCGCCTCATCGAAGTTCATAGCACCTAGCCTAATCGACTAGTGAGTAAGGGATGTTCTGCGGTAGCGTTTGAGCCTCGACCAGAAAGGACCTCCCATGTCAGTACAAGCTTTTATTCTGATTCAAACTGAAGTTGGCAAGGCATCAGGAGTTGCAGATGCAGTTGCAAAGATCCCTGGAGTCACACTGGCAGAAGGTGTCACTGGTCCTTACGATGTAATCATGCGTGCAGAGTCAGCAAGCATGGAAGATTTTGGGCGCTTAGTGCTTTCAAAGGTTCAGGCTGTGCCAGGTATTACTCGCACGTTGACCTGTCCTGTAACACACCTCAGCTAATGCAAGAGGACTAAGAAGACAGCGCTGTATCTATCAGCGCTGAAATCAATTCTGTGTAAGAAACCCCACTTGCCTGCCACAATTTTGGATAGACCGAAGTGCCAGTAAATCCAGGCATAGTGTTGACTTCATTAATAATTATTTCGCCATCATGTGTATAGAAAAAATCACACCGGGCTAAGCCAGAACATCCCAAGACATGAAATGCTGCAACCGCAAGTCGTCGAATCTCATCTGCGTCAATCTCTGGAATATCAGCAGGAATTCTTACGGTAGTTGCATCATCTAAATACTTAGCCTCGAAATCATAGAACTCAAATTTTGGGTTAACTATAATTTCACCAACAATGGATGCTTCAACCTTGCCATCACGTTCTAGAACGGCGCACTCAATCTCGCGCCCCTTGATGGCGGTTTCTATCAACACTTTGGTGTCATAAACCAACGCATCATGGATCGCTGGCTTCAATTCGGCTGCATTCTTAACTTTATGAGTACCTCGACTTGAACCACCACTTGCTGGTTTTACAAACACTGGATAACTCAATGAATCAGCGGCACTGCGCCAATCGTGCAG
>CAIXVA010000216.1 GCA_903922745.1 uncultured Actinomycetes bacterium | reverse complement strand
TGGCTTTGCAACAGGTTTTTTAATGGACTTGTCACAAAGTGCTGCCGGGCCATTTGGCCAGTGGACTTTGATTATGTTGATTGCAGGGTATGCGATTTCCTATATTGGCTATGGCGATGACAATGTTCGAGCAAACGCCACCGGCATTATTTTCTTTGTCGTAATTGCAAATCTTTTTGTCGAGATTGCATATGTGGCAACGGGCGCCCTGTTAGGTGTTTCTGCAGGCTCATTTATTCAAGTCCTCATTACTTTGTTTGGTATGAGTATCTGGGCACTTCTGGTTTCTCCAATTCTCCTGCCGATATTTACTCGCTTGCATGCATTGATCTTTGATTCACGGTCAGCTTTATGAACAACAAGTCGCGCCTTTCATTATTAGTTGTTCAAATTCTTATTCTTTCTTTGATGGCGGCTTTATTTGGACGCCTTTTTTACTTGCAGGTTGCAGCAGGTCCTAAATATCGCGATGCAGCACTAAGTATTCAAAGCCGCGATGTCGTAGCCCCTGCTACCCGCGGATTAATCGTTGATGATTATGGAGTCCCATTAGCTATGAATAAGGCGGGTTTGGCGATCACAATCGACCGAATTGCCATAGATAAATTAGATGACAAGGGCGTTGGCGTAATGCAGCGCTTAGCTACATTGTTGAATCTTAAGTATGCAGATATTTATCAGAACACGCGCCTATGTGGTGAGCTGCCTAAAGGACAAAAGGCTGGTTGCTGGCAAGGTTCTAGATACCAACCAATTCCAATTACAAAGTCTGCAGACCCAGATATTGCGTTGCAAATTGTTGAGCGATCAGACTCTTTCCCGGGTGTAGATGCCCAACCTATTGCGATTCGAAGCTATCCAAGTTATTTGGATGTAAATGCCGCACATGTTCTTGGTTATGTGGGTCCGCTGACAGAATCAGACTTGTTGAAAGCAAATGGAAAGCAGTATTTCCGCAGCGAAACTATTGGTAAGACCGGTCTTGAAATTCAATATGACTCGTTCTTGCGTGGTGAGCCAGGTATACGAACAGTGATTGTTGATCGTAAAGAATCTGTTACACGTGAAAGCCAAAACACTAAACCTGTAGCAGGAGATCACTTAGTAACTAGTTTGGATGTGCGATTGCAGGCATCTGCCGAAAAGGCTCTAAAAGATGCGGTGATGCGCGGTCGCGCTAGTGGACATACTTCGGATTCAGGTGCGGCAATTGTTATGGATATTAAAACTGGCCGGATTTTGGCCCTTGCTTCATATCCAACATATGACCCTAATGCATGGGAAAAAGGTTTGACGGTTCAGCAGGCTGCAGATCTATTTAGCGAAAAGAAAGCTGTACCTGCACTGAACCGTGCACTACAAGGATTATTTGCACCAGCCTCAACTTTCAAGTCAGTGTCAGTTGTTGCAGCAGCTGCTGCCGGATATGACTTAAATGCTTCCTATAAGTGTCCTTCAGAGGTACAAATTGGTAACCGCGCATTCCAAAACTTTGACAGTAAAGATCAGGGAACAATGAGCCTTAAGAAAGCTATTGCCGTTTCTTGTGACACCTTGTGGTACCAAATTGCCTATGACGAATGGGTTCGAGATGGCGGATTGCGCCCAAAATCCAGCCCAAATGATTACTTCTTCAAGGCTGCCCAGTCATTCCATATTGCCCAAAAGGTTGGAATCGATCTGCCATCGGAATCAACATCCCGCCTTGCAGATCGCACATATAAAAAGAGTTGGTTCCAACAGAATAAAGATTTCTATTGCAACTACAAGACCCGTGCGACTAAGGCTCAGCAGACACCATTCTTGTTGCAGTTAGCTGCTGAAAACTGTGTCGATGGTGACAAGATCCGCGCTGGAGATGCAGTTAACTTTGCAATCGGACAAGGTGACACAGTTGTTACGCCTCTGAAATTGCTACAGATGTATGCAGCAATTGGTAATGGCGGCACCATCTGGCAAGCAAAGATTGCAAAGGCAATTGTTAAGACTGACGGAACCGTTATTAAGACATTTGAGCCAATCAAACTAGGCACACTTACAGCGGCGCCATCAACAATTAAGTTCTTGCAAGGCGCACTGCGCGAAGTAGTTGTTAGTGGAACAGGCGCAGGGGTATTTGCAGGATTCCCAATAGAAGTCAGCGGAAAAACTGGAACAGGCCAAGTTTTTGGACGAAATCCAAATGGTTCGCTCAAAGATGACACATCGTGGTTTGCATCCTTTGCACCAAGCAAAAATCCTCGATACGCAGTTGTCATGATGGTCGGCCAAGGTGGATTTGGTGCTTCAACATCTGGTGTTGGTGTTCGACAGATTTATTCAACACTTTTTGGTGTCACAGGAAATAAAATAGTTCCTGGCGCGGCATTGTTCCCCGAAGGAAAACCACCAACGAAATTGCCTAAGATTTCTCCTGCAACTAAACCAATGGAGGCGAATAAGTGAGCCAGATCAGTGCGCGCCAGCGTTTATATCGGCGCAATCGTCAATCCTTAGTCCATGGATTTGATCCAGTACTAACCGCTGTTGTTGGGCTGCTTTTATTTATTGGCACCTTGCTTGTGTGGGCAGCGACCCGTGATTGGTACACCCGCAACGGTTTAGATGGTCAGTACTACCTCAAGCGCCACATCATTAATATTCTGATTGGTTTGGTATTGGCATACGGCGTAACAGTTATTGATTACCGCTTGTTACGTGCCTACACACCATTCTTATGGGGCGCAGGTGTACTGGGATTAGTCATTGTTTTGATTCCTGGATTAGGTGCAGAAATTAATGGTGCAAAAGCCTGGATCGCATTGCCTGGTGGATTTCAGATTCAACCAGCAGAGCTAGCCAAGATCGCAATCATTATTGGAATGTCCATGATTTTGTCCGAGCGCTCCCATGACAGTGATGGCCCAACAAGTAGAGATGTTTTACAATCCTTAGCGATTGCTGCGATTCCGGTTTTGCTAATCGTTCTGCAGCCAGACATGGGAACCATTCTTATTATCTCTGCAGCGGTTGTAACAATTATTGCTGTTTCAGGATCACCAGCCCGATGGGTCGCAGGATTGTTATTGATCGCAGTGATTGGTGGATTCGTTGCCGTTAAAGCCGGAGTCATTAGCGAATACCAAGTTAATCGTTTGCAAACTTTTGTTGATCCCAACGCCGATACACAAGGTGCTGGATATCAATTGCGCCAAGCCCGAATCACCGTGGGATCTGGCGGATTAATTGGCACCGGATTATTTAATGGCCCACAAACGAATGGTCGCTTTGTGCCAGAACAACAAACAGACTTTATCTTCACAGTTGCGGGCGAAGAGCTTGGCTTCTTGGGTAGCGGTGCAATTTTGATCTTGTATCTAATTTTATTGATGCGAGCTTTCTCTATTGCCCGCAGAACTAATGACCCCTTTGGGCGATTGGTATGTACTGGCGTTATTGCCTGGTTTGCATTCCAGATTTTTGAAAATATTGGAATGACCATGGGGCTGATGCCGATGACCGGAGTGCCGTTGCCATTTATTTCCTATGGCGGATCATCGATGTTTGCGACGTTGATTGGTGTTGGCTTGTTGCAGAACGTTCACGCTCGATTAAGGGGTTAAATAGGCAAATCGCCCCTGCTCTGCCATAATTAGGGCACCAGTTCAGCGCGGCTCGCGATCAATCGCGAAACAAGCCCAGCGCGGACGGTACGGAAAACCCAACAGGATTTTTTAAGAAGACAGTCTGTATACGCAGACATAAAGGATTTGGTGACATGGCGATTGAGCCTAAAACACCGCGCAAGCGTGCGGTTAAGAAAGCATCCTCAAAAACGGATGCTCCAGTTACAGAAGTAAGTGCTGCAACTGATGAAAAGAAAACTCCTCGTAAAAAAGCGGTAGCAATTCCGGTTGCGATCTTCCAAGCAGCTCCAGAAAAGCCAGCTGCGAAGAAAGAAGCGGTAGATACAAAGCCTCGCAAGAAGGCTGCTGCGAAGAAAGATTCAGCTGAAGTTTCAGAAAAACC
>CAIXVA010000215.1 GCA_903922745.1 uncultured Actinomycetes bacterium | reverse complement strand
TAGAACCAGTAACACTGTCCGTACAGGGTATGACCTGTTCATCCTGCGTAAACACTGTCGAGAAGGCGCTCAACAAAGTTGATGGCGTAAGTGCCACGATCAACTTCGCAACCGAGACTGCTCACATTTTGGCTCCTGCAGATATGAATCCTAAGGATTTAATAAAGATTGTCGAAAAAGCAGGGTACGAAGCCTCCTTATTGGTAGATGCGCAATCGGTTACATTGCATAGTAAGAAATCTGCTCGTGCATTGTTCTTTGCATTTATTTTTGCTGCACCTGCTGTTGCGATTTCAATGGTTATGAGCTGGCATCATCAGATTGATATGTGGGTTCACCAAGTACTAGACAACTTTGGCTTGCCACATCCACTGTATTCAGCAACTGCGTGGGTAGTTATCGCACTCAGTGCTCCAGTTGTGTTACTTGTTGCTTATCCGATTCATAAAGCAGCATTTAGAAACATTATGCACCCAACGATGGATAACTTGATTTCGATGGGTTCTTTAGCGGCTTTTGGGTGGTCTATTTATGCAAACTCAACAGGTGCCGGGGATGTCTATACCGAAGTTGCAGCAGGTGTAATTTTCTTTGTCGTATTAGGTCGCTACTTAGAAACGCGCGCAAAGGCAAAGGCCAGTAGCGCGCTTACTTCTCTATTAGCGTTAGGCAGCAAAGAGGTAACGATTGTTCGTGGGGGATTCCCGCTAATTGTTCCGATTGAACAACTGGAAATTGGCGATGAATTTGAAGTACGCCCAGGAGATCGAATTGCAACAGATGGAATTGTTGTCAAAGGTGAATCCGCAGTTGATAACTCGATGCTGACTGGTGAAACAAAGCCTGTTGATGTGCGTCCAGGTTCTGCGGTAATCGGCGCATCTGTAAATCACAATGGTCGCTTAATTGTTCGCGCTACTCGAGTCGGCAGCGATACCGAACTTGCTCGAATCACTGCAATGGTAATTAGTGCGCAGGGTACAAAAGCCCCGATTCAGCGCTTGGCAGATCGCATTAGCGCTGTCTTTGTACCAATTGTTACTGTGCTTGCAATTGGAACCTTTGCGGGTTGGTATTACACAGGTTCAACACTGACTAAATCTATTTCAATCGCAATTACCGTATTAGTTATCGCCTGCCCATGCGCACTTGGATTAGCAACACCTGTTGCATTACTTGTTGCATCTGGTCGCGGTGCAGCACGAGGCATTGTTTTACGCGAACCAAGAGTTTTAGAGGTAGCCCGAAATGTTGACACGGTTGTATTTGATAAGACTGGAACGCTGACTGAAGGCGTAATGCTTGTTCAAGATGCAACGATTTCTACAGCAGCAGGCGGGGTTCTTGGTCGTTCCTTTGCAGAGATTGTGACAACAGCAAACATAGTGGCCTCTGCCGGTGCTATTGAATCTCTTAATAACCACCCTGTTGCTCTGTCAATTACAAAATACGCACTAGCGAACGCTCCTCAAACAACTTCAGTTGGACCACGTTCAACATTTGCTGTCTCAGATTTCTCTGTAACTCCAGGATCTGGTGCAGCAGGTCGCGTTTCAATCGGCGCACAATCACCTGTGGTTCTTATTGGGTCACCTGCAGCGGTTGCCCATAGCTCAACAGAGTTTCATCCCGACATTAAGTCGGCTGTAGATCGTGGACAAGCAGCTGGATTAACCGTCGCTGTTCTTGCCTGGGATGGCGTCGCAGTTGCGGTCTTTGCTGTTGGTGATCAACTAAAAACTGATGCGGCTCAAACTGTTGCAGCACTTCGTGAGATGGGCATTACTCCTTGGCTTGTAACGGGTGATAGCAGCGAGGTCGCAGCATCTGTGGCAACAACAGTTGGTATTGATGCAGCACACGTTGTTTCACATGCATTGCCCGAAACAAAACTTGAAATCGTAGAACGTATGAAGAGTGAAGGTCACACCGTATTAATGATCGGTGATGGAATCAATGATGCTGCAGCACTTACCGCTGCAGATCTTTCAATGGCTATGGGTACTGGAACAGATACTGCAATTAATAGTGCTGACATCACCTTGATGAACACAGGGCTTGGAAGTGTTATTGCAGCTCTGAAGCTTTCAAAGAAGACCTTAAAGATCATCCGCGTGAACATGGGTTGGGCACTTATTTATAACGTTATTGGATTGCCAATTGCAGCGGCAGGGTTATTGTCACCGCTGTATGCGGCAGCTGCGATGGCGGCAAGTAGCGTGCTGGTTGTTACAAATTCACTTCGCATTAAATAAGCAGTAAAGGAATGCAAAAAGGGCCCTCTAGGAGGACCCTTTTGTGCTTTTCTTACTAGTAGCGGGGGCAGGATTTGAACCTACGACCTCTGGGTTATGAGCCCAGCGAGCTACCGAGCTGCTCCACCCCGCGTCGGTGATGCAATCTTATGCGCAACAATAGATAAAGACCAAATCCATGTGATTGCACGCATGAATCTGGCCTTTATCTGATGCATTAATTATTTAATGCACTACATCTTTTTCTTATTTCTTGCTTTGAGTATTGATTGCAGCATCAAGTGCGGACTTCAATCGCTTTTGTGCCTTGTCGTACGCTGCAAAGTCTCCCTTTGCAAGAGCGGCTAATCCATCGGCGTATGCCTTCTTTGCACTTGCAAGTGAGTTAGCAAGTGATGAATTAGTTGTTACTCCTGTAGTGCCATTTGTAGAAGTTCCACCTGCAGAAGTTCCGGAGTTTCCACCGAAGACTTGATCAAGTGCACCCTTTAAAGTGTCGTCATAACCAATTTGATCACCAAAGGAAACAAGCACCTTTTGTAGCAATGGATATGCAGCGCTATTTGCAGTGGCTCGAACATATACAGGCTGTACATATAACAAGCCGCCACCTACTGGAAGTGTCAGCAAATTACCCAGCACAACATCTGATCCACCTTGGCGAAGCAAAGATAATGAATTTGCAACTTCAGGTTTTGCTTCAAAGTTAGATGCAACCTGTGAAGGACCTGCAACGTTTGTACTTCGTGGCAACTGTAGAACAGTGATCTTGCCGTAGTTAGGACCTGAATCAGAGTTAACTACTGCAAATGCAGAAAGGTTTTCACGACCACCTCGTGGAACAAATGGTGTGGTCAATGCAAACTCAGGCTTTGCCTCACCTGGCATTTGAAGTGTTAAGTAATAAGGAGGTTGCGCAGATGCGTTAGCTCCGAATGTTGATGGATCGCGTGGTACGCGCCAGAAGTCTTGACCGCCATAAAATGCTGATGCTGTCTTGACGTGGTACGAACTTAATACTTCACGCTGGACTCTAAAGAGATCTTCGGGGTAACGAATGTGCTCAAGAAGTTGTGCAGAGATTGTGCTCTTTGCCTGAACGGTGCCAGGGAAGGCTTTACTCCACGTCTTTAACACAGGATCTTTCTCATCCCACTGGTACAGAGTCACTTGACCGCTGTATGCATCAACTGTTGCCTTGACCGAGTTACGAATGTAGTTGATGTTTTCATTACCCTGAGCGGTAATAGAAGTTGAATTTGTTGTCAACGCATCTGATGTAGCGCTCGAAAGAGTTGTCTGACGTGAGTATGGATAGCCAGCACTTGTTGTGTAGCCATCAATAATCCAAAGAATCTTTCCATCAACAAGAGCTGGATACGAGTCACCATCAAGAGTTAGCCACGGAGCAACCTTTGCAACACGGTCACGAGGGTTTCTTTCAAAGAGAATCTTTGAATCCTTGTTGATCAATGATGAAAGGAGAATGCGCTGTTCTTGGTACTTCAGAGCAAAAACAAGTTTGTTAAGTAGTGATCCAACTGGAACTCCACCTGAACCTGAGTAGGTGTAGTTCTTCTGACCGTTTGCTGAAGTATCGTCCGGATAATCAAATTCAACTGGTGAATTAGTTTTTACGCCACCAATGATTGAGTAATCTGGAACGTTTTCACCAAAGTACACACGTGGTTCAAACTTTCCAAGCCCCTTTGTTGGAGGCAAATCACCAACAACAAATGATGGCTTTCCATCAGCATCACGTGTATTTCCAAACGCAGCCACAAAACCAAAACCATGTGTGTAAACGAGGTGGTCGTTGATCCAGTTACGTGATGGATTTCCATTGATATTTAATTCACGAACAGCCACAACTGCATCCCGCTTGACGCCATCGACTGTGTAGCGATCAATATCCAATGAATCTGGGAAGGTGTAGTACGGCTTGATCTGCTGAAGTTGACGGAAAGTTGCAGCAATAACGTTGGGATCCATCAAACGGATATTTGAAATTGTTGCCGCATCTTTAGTGAGCTGACCAGCAGATGTTGTAAGAGTTGCCTGGTAATCGCTAACGGTCACATTTTCAAGCCCATATGCAGCGCGGGTTGCATCAATATTGCGCTGAATAAATACCGCTTCCTTAGATGATTCACTTGGCTTTACCTGAAAAGTTTGAATTGCTGCTGGATATAGACCCGCGATCAACACAGATGAAATAACTAGCAAGACTGTTCCGGCTGCAGGTAATACCCATGAGCGACGAATAATGTTTGCAAAGAAGAGCAACGCGCAGACAAGCGCGATTCCAGCCAGGATTGCCTTAGCCGGGAGCACTGCATTCACATCTGTATATGTAAGGCCCGTAATCAGCTTGCTGTCTTTTAGAGCCAATGCATATCGATCAAACCAATACGCAACAGCCTTGAGAAGAACGACTAATCCAAGAAGCACAGATAGTTGGACACGGGCAGCAACTGTTGTTCGATCTTCGCGTACCTGTAGGCGAATTCCGCCGTATAAGTAATGAACAACAACAGAAGCGATGATCGCTAATACGAGGGTCGATATTGCCCACCCAATAATTGTTTGCCAGAAAGGAAGGCGGAACGCAAAGAAAGAGATGTCCATATTAAATTGAGGATCTTTAACTCCAAAATCGGTGGAGTTCTTAAAGAGCAACCAAGAGCTCCACAAAGTTGAACCCGATGTTCCCGCAAAGTAAAAGAGTGCGATAAAGCCGCCGATGAATACAGTTCGACGTATTGGCTCGATCTGCGCGCGATACCGTTCTAAATTATCTGCCTCAACACTTAGTGGGACATATAGCGGGCGGCGCTTGAATGCTAAAAATACATTGAACATAACCAGTAGCGCTGTGATCAAACCTGATACAACAAAAAGTATTGCCTTTGTTCCTAGAATTGTTGACCAGGTGCTTGTGAAGTTAACGGACTTAAACCACAACCAGTCTGCGTAAAAACCACTTACCGCTGTGAAGATCGCTCCTAGAATTACAAGGATTCCGACTGTCAGAGCTAGTGGACTTTTGCGTCCGCGGAATTTAAAAGATGGGCGTTGGAACTGAGGGCTATTGGTCATAGGGCAAAACTATCGCAAGGGGAATGTGGCTACCAATCCAACTTATATAAGCGCGCAAATGACCACTTTAAAACTTAAGAAGTGCTGAAAAAGATCATTTTGTTGCAAGGGATTTGCAGGTTTTCCTTTAGCCAGCTTTAGTAGCAGTTCTTTCTAAGTAAGAAATTGCTTGCGCCAAGGTTGCAACTGTGACGACCTTAATTCCTTGGGGAACGTTGGCAATCTCTTCAGCATTGCCTACTGGGGCAAAAAATAAAGTTGCTCCAACTTTTTGAGCAGAATGGATTTTTTCATTGATTCCACCAATAGGTCCAACGACCCCTCTGTTATCAATGGTTCCAGTACCTGCAATATGGCGGTGAGTGAGTAAATCCATTTCAGTCAGCAATTCGACTAGACCAATAGAAAATACGAGCCCGCCACTAGGACCGCCAGTTTCACCTACTTTAAATTTAATTTTCTTTCCATCTAGAGCAGCTGCTCGTGCAATACCTTGGGATCCGCTACTCATAACTTCGGGATGAGATTGCAGGTAATTGATAGCCGCACTGATGGCTTTATCCTGCGACCCAACCATGTCAGCCTTTGCTTGTTTGCTTTCCTCTTTGGAACTTGTACCTGGTGGGTAAATTGCAGACTTTGGATACACAGCACGATCTGCGCTAATCCAGGAGTACACCAGCTCTGGCCCAACGATCCAAGTATCTGGGTTTGTAACGCGAATCGACATCAAATCAATGCGACCAGTTGCGGGATAGGTATCAAGATCTTTAATCGTGATTACACCTTTAAATATATTTTGAGCTTCACCGGGCAGCACAATTGCAAATGGAAGCGGAGCGATCGTTGCTAAAACAAAGAAAATTCCTAAAGTCGCTGTAACAACTTTAGGAAGGGGTGAAAATCGCATTGGTGATCCCGAACTAGTTTGCGTCCGGACGAATCACTGAAATGCGTGAAGGCTTTTGTGTCGGTGGAGCAGAATTAAGATTGATTTCTCCTGGAGTTACTGATGTTTCTCCATCTGCGCCCTCTGCTTCATCATCAGCTGCTTCGTCGCGGGCTTGTGAATCGCGCAGAGAATCCTGAAAACGTTGGAACTGCCCAACGGAGCGCTGAGTCTCTTGCTGATACTTTCCTTCAAACTTTGATACCCACGTGACATAGCCAAGCGCACCAATTAGGCCGATAGCTGGAACTACCCACCAGATAAGAGCCGAGAACGCGTTGGACATGTCCGTACTCTACTAGTTCGCTAAGGACACCGCGTAACGAACGTGAGGCATTAAAAAGTGTGATTATGGTGGGAATAAATCTACCTGCGAAAATGTTCCAAGACTGAGAGGATTCAACTATGACGCCATTTGGTTTCACACCAGGAAACTCCGAGGACTCTAACGAGCCAGTCGATTTTGCTGCCATGATAGAACAGATGCAACGACAGATCCAGGAACAATTTTCAAAGCTTGGAATTAATGGTCCTGGATTTACTGGATCGACAGAGGCTTTACCTAAAAATATTGTCAGAGATACTGCTAAGAAGTTCACAACGGCGCAAGGTTCTTCTCCTGTCGGCGCAAATGATGTTGCCGATATCGAGCAGGCATTTTCTATTGCAGAGCTGTGGCTTGATGAAGCAACCCATTTTCCGAAGTCTCCCAATACCGGAAACGTTGCATTAGCCCGCACTGATTGGGTCGATACAACATTGGCCGGGTGGCAAACATCCGTTGAACCATTGGCACTTGGCTTGTCATCCGCAATTGGTGAATTACTAAATCAAGCATCATTTGGAGAAGGCGAAGCCCCTGAAACTCCGACCGATGAACAACCTCAGATGCAGATTCCAGTAGGAATGATCTCTGCGCTGCTTAACTCATTTATCGGCTCATTGATTGCAACACAATTGGGCCAAGCTATTGGTGGGTTAGCAGGCACTGTGACAGGCGCACACGATGTGGGCTTACCCCTGGTGGATTCAGCATTTCCCACACTTGTTCCGCAAAACATCAAGGAATGGGCAACAGATTTAGATATTCCAATCGAAGAGGTTCGAATCTTCCATGCATTGCGCGAAGCAGCAGTTGCGCGGTTATTCGCACACAATCCTTGGTTAGTTTCTTACATCCGCACGGCAATTACTGATTACGGTAAAGGCATCAACATCGATATGGATGCGATTCAGGAACAAGCACAGCGAGCCTTTGAATCTGGCAATGGCTTTGATCCTTCTAACCCAGAAAGCTTCAATATCGCGCTGAATGAAGGAGTCTTCACGCCACAAGAATCTCCAGCACAACGCGATGCGTTAACTAAATTAGAAACTGTATTGGCATTAATTGATGGATGGAGCGAGGAAGTTGTAGCACTTGCTGCGGGAGATCGACTTCCCAACATCGCAGCACTTCAAGAAACATTGCGCCGCCGCCGTGCAACCTCTGCGCCAGCTCAACAATTGTTTTCATCAATGCTGGGTTTACAGGTTTCACCACGACTTGCTCGTGAAGCAACAGCTTTCTGGAAACAAATTCGAGAATTGAAAGATATTGAGTCACGAGATCATATGTGGAGTGGAATTCTTCCAACAGCAGAAGATTTGTTGAATGCTGAGAGTTTCATGAAGAGTTTAGAAATTCCTGATGATTTGTCGGGGTTGATGTAGCCTCTAAGAGTGAACCGAGTGTTCAATGAACAAATCGTCAGGTGATTAAATGGCCACACAACTGCTGGAAATAGAAAAGCGAACTCCCCGGTCACTTGCTCTAAATCAGCCTTCCCCTTGCTGATGTAGAACTGTTATCCGAGGAGTTCGTAGTCGTAAAGTAAGTCTTTGACAGTGGTTTATCAACTCGGCACTACGTTGACAAAACTTTATTTATTGAGGTAAAGCGTTTTTATTTCCAGCCCTTTTCATTGAAAATCCGAGAGACTCGCACCCTCAATTGGTGAATCTCTCAAGGTTTAGTTGAGAGATGTCCTACTATTTTCTACGTTCAGTAACTAGCTGTGGCAAGAGTTCTCACATAGAAAAGAATGCTCACACTACAAAAGGGGGAGAAGATTGTGACCGATTTCTTTACCCCCGATCTGGGCGATCACAGTGAATCCAGTAACTCTCGCGTCGAATCCACTTTAGAAGAGGACACTTTGCCTGGAATCTCAGAGGGCGAGATTATTGTCATCAGATCTACCCGACGTAAGAAAAATATCTCTGCCTATCGCCAGGGCGGACGTATCGTGGTCTCGATTCCAGCCCGAATGAGCAAGGCTGATGAGCGAGCCATGGTTCCTGAAATGGTTGCCAAGATTCGCGCCCAAGAGGCTGCTGCCACGATGAGTGAGGAAAGCCTTTCTATCCGCGTAGGCGAACTATTAAGTGAGCTAGCCCCAGAGATTACGGTTCGACCATCATCGGTGAACTGGCGGGCAATGCGCGAGCGCTGGGGTTCATGCACCGGTGTTGACCGCTCGATTCGGATATCAGACCGCCTGAAAGGCGCTCCCGAGTACGCCCTGGATTACGTCCTCTTCCATGAGGCGATCCACCTGCAATTCTTTGACCATGGCCCCGAATTCAAGGAGCTCTTAGCCCGTTTCCCTGATGAGGAGCTGGCTGAGGCGTATTTGAGCGGGTATGAGGCGGCTGAAACCGCCCTCGCCGCCCCAGAGGCTCTAAAAAAACTCCTAAATAAAGGTGCCTAGATACGCTCAATTAAGCGTGTTGGCGAGTAACCTCGTACACGAACGCCTGCCCCACACGGGGAGCATCCCGACGGGATCGCAAGCGTCGATAGGAGGAAAAGAATGACTGCAGAGACATACAAAGGTGACGCTTACTGCGTTAAGTGCAAAGAGAAGCGTGATTTCGAAGGAACTGTAAAGGTTTCTGACTCTGGTCGTCGCATGGCACAAGGCATCTGCCCAGTGTGTGGCACCAAGGTCAATCGCATTCTTGGCAAAGCACAGTAATTAAATTTCGTTTCGCGTAAGTGAGCTCTCGTTCACCTGCGAACGTCTAGCGTTACAAAAGACCCTCGCACTTAACGGTGTGGGGGTCTTTTGTTTGGATTGGCACACCTACTCACTTGTTGCTGGGAGTGATTGAATCAAACCAGAGCGACAGCAAACTGTGTGAACTCCACAGGTTTTCAGATTATGTACATATGAAGCGCTCGCCATAAGCATCCTTTGGCACATGAGCACACATACCAAACCAACAGCAGAATCCAAATCCGCGGAAACTTCTCAATTACCTCGTACCGTAGTTGAAAAGAGCACACAGCGAATAACACGCAGATACATAAAAGGTTCACGACCTGCGCGTGTTACACGAATCACTATCGAGGGCTCTGGCAATGATGCCATGGACTCTTCCAAACCACGGCTGAAGCAAGGTGTTCACATAAGTCAGCCCGACCCAGAACAAGAAAAATCTCTAATCATCGCTTCAGCACATCGCGCGATTTCAATTCATCATCCTGGGGCCAGAGCAATAATTGCAAGATTTGATGGACAGCATTGCGCGGCCGATATAAGTACTGAGATTGAAGCACCACTTGATGTTGTAGAAAAAGTCATTAATGAATTAGAGATGACGCAATTTCTAGATATTACAACTTCTAAAATCAGATTAAACAATCGATTTCAATCACCGATTGCTGAACGCGCGGCAAGTACAGAAGATCAAAGTAACGATGCATCATTTAAACAGTTGCAATTGAGAATGACTCCTGAGCTTAGCCAGACGACTTGGGTTGCTGGAGTAATCGATGGGGGAGTGGAAGTTTTATCTGCGCGACAAAACTTTGGAGTAGAAATTCATGGTGAAAATCGATTAGCGACACTGATTTACGCTGCACTATTGGCTAGCGGGGTAACTAATACAAAGTTTGCAATGG
>CAIXVA010000214.1 GCA_903922745.1 uncultured Actinomycetes bacterium | reverse complement strand
TCAGACCATCCATTACTTGGCGTAGAACATGTTTTGCGTGCCAATACAGATATGTCAATCAGCGAAATTGTTGATGATGGCGCACAACATGAATCTATTGTCACCATTGGAGGATTGATCACCAGCGTTACACGCAAAGTGTCTCGCCAAGGTGCTTCTTGGGCAGTTGTTACTGTCGAGGATCTTGAGGGATCACTGGAAGTTCTATTCTTTGCTAATACTTACAATCAGTACTCAATGTCGCTCACAGAAGACAGAATCGTCACGATCCGAGGTCGCGTTGATCGCAGAGAAGATAAATTGCGCTTTACGGCTCTTGAAATGTCGATGCCAGATATCAATGCCACACCAACTGGTCCACTAGTTATTTCCTTGCCAATTCAGCAGTGCACACCGCCGGTAGTTGAACGAATCAAGGAAATCTTGCGTTCACATCCAGGCAAGCGAGAAGTGCATTTGCAATTAAACGACAATGGCAGCAGCACTGTGATGAAGGTTGATGCGTTAATCACTTCATCACCAAGTTTGAGCGCAGATCTGAAATCAATTCTGGGACCTAACTGCCTCGTTTAAATTGAGCATCAAGGTTGGGGGGTCAGCCGTTACAATTGCCCAATGATTCGAACCGTTGACCTGCGCGGGCGAGCCCTATCTAAAGCCCAATACAACCTCGAGCTTCCTCGTGCCACGCTCAATGTGGCAGAGGCGATGGTGCTGATTCAACCAATTCTTGATCGAGTTAAAAATGGAACAGAGGCAGATCTAATTGCACTGGCCCAAGAGTTCGATGGAGTAACTCCAGCAAGTATTCGAGTTCCGCAACAAGAGCTAGATAAGGCGTTATCAGAGTTAGCACCAGCAATTAGAACTGCGCTAGAGCTTTCTATTACAAGAGTGAAAAAAGTTCATAACGATCAGATTCGAACAGAGAAAACAACTACTGTTGTTGATGGTGGAACAGTTACTGAAAAATGGGTTCCAGTTGACCGTGTGGGGCTTTACGTCCCGGGTGGACGCGCTGTTTATCCCAGCAGTGTGATGATGAATGTTATTCCTGCACAAATTGCAAAGGTTCAATCTATTGCCGTTGCATCGCCTCCACAAAAAGAATTCGGTGGCTTGCCACACCCAACAATTCTGGCAACGTGCGCACTTCTAGGAATCACAGAAGTGTATGCAGTTGGGGGAGCCCAAGCAGTTGCTCTTTTTGCTTATGGCATGGATGGTGTGTGCGAAAAGTGCGACCTTGTTACAGGACCCGGAAATATTTATGTCGCAGCTGCAAAGCGCGCACTACGTGGCATTATCGGTATTGATTCAGAAGCAGGTCCAACAGAAATTGCAATTCTTGCCGATTCATCTGCAATTGCAGCAGATGTTGCTGCAGATTTGATTAGCCAAGCAGAGCACGATGTGATTGCTGCATCTGTGCTTGTCACAGACTCGCCAGAATTAGCAGCAGCGGTTGAGGCAGAACTTAAAATTCGCGTTAATGCAACTAAGCACAGCGATCGAATTAAGAGCGCGTTGTTAGGAGTTCAATCTGCAATTGCGTTAGTTGATTCAGTCGAACAAGGTTTAGATGTCGTTAATGCATACGCTGCAGAGCACCTTGAAATTCAAACTCGAAACTCACGCAGTGATGCTGCAAAGATTCGTAACGCCGGAGCTGTATTTATTGGTCGCTTCTCACCGGTATCTCTTGGTGATTATTCAGCTGGTTCAAACCACGTATTACCTACTGGTGGTTGTGCTTGTCACTCAAGTGGATTGTCTGTGCAGACATTTTTGCGTGGGTTGCACTTCATTGAGTATGGCCAAAAAGCCTTTACAGACATCGTCGATACCGTTGTGACGCTTGCCAATGCTGAAGATCTACCAGCACACGGTGAAGCAATGACGGCACGCTTGGAGAACTTGTCATGACTTGGCCAAGTTGGTTACCGCTGCGCGAAACACTTCGCCCAATGTCACCCTACGGTGCTCCGCAAGTGCCGGCTCGTGCTTCATTAAATACTA
>CAIXVA010000213.1 GCA_903922745.1 uncultured Actinomycetes bacterium | reverse complement strand
TTTGGTACCTGCTGCTTTGATCGGTGTTGATGTTTCAGTATTGCTAGATAACGCCAGTGATACCAAAACAGCTTTCTTTGCTGACTCGCAGATGATGTGCGACATGGCATACCTGCTGACATATGTCGCTGATCAATACGTTGCTTACACCGATCAAGGTTCTGGAATGCCAGGGCTCAGTGATTGGATCGAACAGTTAGTCGCTGAATCAACTGGAAAGAATCAAATTGGTCGCTTACCCATCGTTGCCGAATCTTCACAGCAGGGCTTAGAAGGAAATGCATTCACAATTGCTTTTACCGGAACCGCAGATCTAGTAGTCGAAGGTGATTTAGCATCGCAATTTATAGTCTGGGAATGGGTAACCGCCCTTGTTGGTGCAGCACTTGCTATCGATCCATTTAATCAGCCCAACGTGACTGAAGCCAAAGAACAAACATCAGCTCTGCTTAATGAGTGGAAGGGCGTTCTCCCAACATTTTCTGGTGATTCAACAGTTGGCGCGGTTGAAATATTTGGTACGGGAAGTAACGCGACAGAGGCGTTATCGCAATTCATTTCGAAGATTCCTGCAGATGGATACATAGCTGTCATGGCATATCTTGATCGAAAAGATGATGTAGCAATCGCTGAGCTGCGCCAGATCCTTGCAAGTAAATCTGGGCGTCCCGTGACTTTTGGTTGGGGTCCACGCTTCTTGCATTCAACAGGTCAGTTCCACAAGGGTGGCCAACAAAACGGTGTCTTCTTACAAATTACCGGAGATGTGAAAAAAGACATTGCTATTCCTGGTCAAAATTACGGCTTTAAGACCTTGGTAGCCGCACAAGCACTTGGTGATGGAAAAGCGCTGGCATCAAGAAAATACCCACTGCTTCGATTCAATTGTACGAATCGCGCAATGGGTATCTCTGAATTACTAGAAGCTGCTAAAGCTCTTTAAAATTTATTCTTCATCATCTCCACGAAGTTTACGTAAAGCTTCTTCAAGAAGTTTTTCACCTTCAGCATCTGTACGACGCTCTTTAACATAGGCAAGGTGAGTCTTGTAGGGCACGTTTACTTCTGGGCTAGGTGGATTGTTGCGGTCGCGACCTGCTGGGTAACCACACTTTGGACAATCCCATTCAGCTGGAATAACAACAGTTTCTTCTACAGCAAATGATGGACGGACCTCATGTCCATTGGCACAAAAGTAAGAAACGTAAGCACGTGCGATTGAATCGCCGCGCTCTGCCTCGCCCATTGGGCCTGCGCCAACACGACTTCCGCGAATTGCACTTGCCATTTGTGTCCCCTTGTTTTACTTAATTAAAAACGAATTAAAATGTTTACTTAAGAATTAGCGAGAGCGCGACTACAAATGCGAACCACAGACCGCCAACGACGATCGTGATGCGATCTAGGTTGCGCTCTACGACAGATGAACCGCCGTAGTTAGATGAGATACCGCCGCCAAATAGATCGGATAGGCCGCTTCCCTTTCCTTTATGAAGAAGCACC
>CAIXVA010000212.1 GCA_903922745.1 uncultured Actinomycetes bacterium | reverse complement strand
TTGAATACCCCACTGCTAATTCGCTCTTGTTACCTGTTGCTAAAACTAGGTGGCCTTCTTGGTTTGAAATACCCATCAGCGTTGTGCCACGCACACGGGCCTGCAGATTCTCTTCTGCCAAACCCTTCAAAACAACATTGGCCATATAGGCATCAACCATCGGTGCAATCGGTGTGATCCTAAAATGAATGCCGGTCGCATCTGCCAACGCCTGAGCATCTTCAACAGAATGGCCTGATGAGTACTTACTTGGCATTGCAACACCGTTAACTCGCTTTGCACCAAGTGCATCAATTGCAATGGCAGCAACGAGTGCTGAATCAATTCCACCTGAAAGACCAAGGACAACTGATTTAAATCCATTCTTGCCCACATAATCACGCAGCCCCATAACAAGGCCCTGCCACATCTCTGCCTCATCTGAAAGAGGTGCGGCAATTGTTGAATTGGCTGGGACCGAATGTGAAGTTGGTTCTTCTGAAATCACAACATCTGGCTTTGAACTTCCCTCAGCACAATCAATGTCAATCACAATGAGCTGGTGATCAAACTGAGCGGTGCGGGCAAGAACTGATCCATCCGTGCCAACAACAATGCTGTCACCATCAAAGACAAGATCATCTTGGCCACCTGTCATGTTGACGTAGGCAACTGGTGCGCCAATTTCCTTAGCCCGCTTTTGCACAAGAGCCAATCGCACATCATCTTTATTGCGTTCAAAAGGAGAGCCGTTTGGAACAACTAATAATCCGGGGGTGCGAGCTGCAATTGAATCGAGTGAGTGCCAAATGTCTTCACAGATAGCAACTGCCACATCAACGCCATGGATGCGAACGACAAGGGTTTTATCCCCTGCGACAAAGTTTCTAAATTCATCAAAGACACCGTAATTAGGCAGGTGGCGCTTTACATATCTAGCCTTAATTTTTCCTTCATGGATTACTGCAACAGCGTTCTTTGGGCCTTGGTCTAAGTAACCAACGACAGCAACGATGTCACCGGTAATTGCGGCAGCAATTTCTTCAACAGCTCTAATGCTGGCTGCTTGAAAAGATGGACGAAGTGCTAAATCCTCAACGGGATATCCGGTCACGATCATCTCGGGGAAAACAATCAGATTGGCACCGTGTGCTTGAGCGCTTTTAACGGAGTCGGCAATCAGCCCAGCATTGCCTGCAAGGTCACCAACTGTTGGGTTGATTTGGGCTAGCGCCACGCGCAACTTCATTTTTCAAGTGTAACGGGGGTACCCTTTGCCTTGTACCCGGGGACTGCTTCAGGCGGCTTCGAGGAGAGGAAACAATGGAAGCTTTATATGGCGGTGCCTTGCACCGACGCATAACAATTCTGGACTTAGCCGCTGCTAAAGAACGTGGCGAAAAATGGGCAATGCTCACATCCTATGAATCCATGACCGCTGAAATCTTTGATGAAGCCGGCATCCCTGTTCTCCTTGTTGGCGATAGTGCTGGCAACAATTTTCTGGGTGAAGAGAACACAATTCCTGTAACAGTAGATGAGTTGATTCCTCTTGCCAGGGCAGTTGTCCGTGGATCACAGCGAGCCATGGTTGTTGCAGATCTACCCTTTGGCTCCTATGAAGCATCTCCTGAACTAGCCCTTGCCACATCGATCCGCTTTTTCAAAGAGTCTGGGGTCATGGCGGTAAAGCTAGAGGGTGCTCATATAGAGACCGTAAAGAAACTAACTGCAAGTGGAATTCCAGTTATGGGCCACTTGGGATTAACTCCCCAATCAATGCATCAATTAGGTGGTTACAGAGTTCAAGGCAGAACTGATGGTGATGTGATTGTGGAAGCTGCAAAAGCACTACACACAGCAGGTGCTTTTGCCATCGTCTTAGAACTTGTTCCTGCCGAATTAGCCGCCCGAATCACCGCTGAATTAACCATCCCAATTATCGGAAT
>CAIXVA010000211.1 GCA_903922745.1 uncultured Actinomycetes bacterium | reverse complement strand
ACGCGACCTAGACGATCTGCTTCTTGTGCATTGGGATGACGTCCATGGCGCAAGCCATTTCCAACTTTATCTAGCATCTTGATTGTGTCCTCAATCATTGCGGCAAGGTCATCACTGTTAACACGTGAGTTTTCAACTAATGATGGTGGTGCATCAATGATGTGCACTGATAATGCGTGTGGGCCTTTACGGCTGTCTGCAATTGAGAACTCAAGCTTTGTTCCAGGTTTTACTGTTGCAACACCTTCTGGAAGTGATGTAGCTGCTAGATAAACATCTTCGCCTTCATCATTTGCAATGAAGCCAAAACCTTTTTCTAATGAGAACCATTTAACGCGTCCTGTAGGCATGGTGGGCTCCTTGCTAGTTTTTTCGTACTGGTATTAATCGATATCGCGGGTGCGATAGCAGGTGGTTAGTTTAACACCGGCTCTGTGAAGGTCGCTTCCGAATGTGCTCCGCAGCCATGATCTACGCTCACTACGCGTGCATCATCGGGTGATATTGCGTTGGCACATACGCCAAATGTTGAACGTAATGAACCAGCAATAGGAATAAAGAATCCGCAGCTATGGCATGGCTTTGGTGCTGACTGGGCAACAGGTGCATTCGGTCCACGTTCTCCGTCATACCAACGCTTTGCAGCTTGATCGCGTCCTTCGATAGACATCACACGTGCACGACCTAAACCAAGTTCGATGGCCATTGCAGTATCTAAATCTTCATCCTGTGGCAACGCTTGTTCACCTGCAACTAAACGTGCATCATCTAATGAGCTTGGAACAATATCGCCAACACCAACATCGCCCGGCAAAATTCTGTCGCGATAAGGAATCCAATCAGGTGCACGTAGCGCATCAGGACCAGGAAGTACTACAACATCACAAATTGTTGGTTGCGCATCTTCATCAACCTTTGCAATGGTGATGCACCAACGCCATCCTCGGTACCCTGAAAGTTTTGCTTCAAATAAATATGTCGCAACGCGATTGTCATCATCAAAATCAACTGAAACAAATCCGCCGACTTGGTCGCGTTGTTCTGCAACTCCTAGGGCTGCATTACGGGCAAGATCCTTCGCATCAAAAGCAACAGCTGTGCTTGTTGATGTCTTCTCCTTTTTAGGGGACTCCTTTTTTGGAGTTAAGGATTTCTTAGGCATGGTCTAAGGGTAAAGCAGAACGCCGCCTTCATGTTAATTGAAGGCGGCGTTACGCGTAACTACTAGTTAAGAATGGCCTTTAGAAGTCCATATCTCCGCCACCTTGTGGGGCAGCAGCAGCCTTTTCTGGCTTATCTGCAATAACAGCTTCTGTTGTAATAAACAGCGCAGCAATTGAAGCAGCATTTTGTAACGCAGAACGTGTGACCTTTGCTGGATCAATAATTCCAGATTTGATCATGTCTACATATTCACCAGTTGCAGCATTAAGACCTTGTCCTGCTGGAAGATGGCGAACCTTTTCTACAACAACTCCGCCTTCAAGTCCTGCGTTAACTGCAATCTGCTTGATTGGAGCTTCGATTGCATATTCAACAATCTTTGCACCAGTTGCTTCATCGCCAGTTAAACCAGTTAGACGCTTGAACACTGCAGCTCCTGCTTGTAGAAGTGCAACGCCACCGCCGGCAACGATTCCTTCTTCTACTGCAGCCTTTGCATTGCGAACTGCATCTTCAATGCGGTGCTTGCGCTCCTTCAGTTCAACCTCAGTTGCAGCACCTGCCTTGATAACAGCAACGCCGCCAGCAAGCTTTGCAAGACGCTCTTGCAACTTCTCGCGGTCATAATCTGAATCTGATGACTCGATTTCGTTGCGGATCTGCTGAACGCGGCCCTTAATCTGAGCGTCATCTCCAGCACCTTCAACGATTGTTGTCTCTTCCTTGCTGATAACAACTTTGCGAGCCTTACCCAAAAGATCAAGCTCTGCTGCTTCTAGACGAAGTCCAACTTCTTCTGAAATAACAGTTGCACCTGTAAGGATTGCAATGTCTTGCAGCATCGCCTTGCGACGATCTCCAAAACCTGGAGCCTTAACTGCTGCTGAACGGAATGTTCCGCGAATCTTGTTCACAACTAGTGTTGCGAGCGCTTCGCCTTCAACATCTTCAGCGATGATCAATAGTGGCTTACCTGATTGCATAACCTTTTCAAGTACTGGCACTAGATCTTTAATGTTTGCAATCTTTGAATTAGCAATCAATACGTAAGCATCCTCTAGGACAACTTCCATACGATCCTGATCGGTTACAAAGTATGGAGAGATGTAACCCTTATCAAAGCGCATACCTTCTGTGAGCTCTAGCTCTAGACCAAAAGTGTTTGACTCTTCAACAGTGATAACGCCTTCTTTGCCAACCTTGTCCATTGCTTCAGCAATCATTTCGCCGATAGTTGCATCTGCTGCAGAGATAGATGCGGTCGCTGCGATTTGTTCCTTCGAGTCAACAGCCTTTGCCATTGAAAGAAGTTCAGCAACGATTTCAGCAACAGCCTTTTCAATACCGCGCTTTAGCGCCATTGGGTTTGATCCAGCTGCAACGTTACGCAGACCTTCACGTACTAGCGCCTGGGCCAAAACAGTTGCAGTTGTTGTTCCGTCGCCGGCAACATCATCAGTCTTCTTTGCAACTTCCTTGACTAGCTCTGCGCCAATCTTTTCCCATGGATCATCAAGTTCAATTTCCTTTGCAATGGAAACGCCATCATTAGTAATTGTTGGGGCGCCCCACTTCTTCTCGAGAACAACATTTCGTCCACGAGGTCCAAGGGTTACCTTGACCGCATCGGCCAAGATATTCATGCCGCGCTCTAATCCGCGACGTGCTTCTTCATTAAAGGCAATCTGCTTTGCCATGAGTTGTGCTCCTTGTGCTAGTTCTTCATCCAAATACTCTTCGAATGGGGGGCTTTATCACTCGCACCCCGAGAGTGCTAACGCCAAATCTAGAGCCTTTGATTGGAAGGCGCAAAACGAGGGATTGGTTGAGACTGGAAAGGGCTAGGGGTTTGAAATGACTAGGGGCGGGCCACGCGAGTAGCCATGCGGGCCTCGCGTAGGCGGCGAAGGCGCTTAACTAGCATCGGTGAGGCAGCTAGAGCGTCGTCGCGGTCGATCAAATCGTTCAGTAATTGGTAATAACGAGGAGCGCTCAGGTCGAAAAGATCCTTTATTGCCGCTTCTTTTGCCCCTGCATAGCGCCACCAGTTGCCCTCAAAATCAAGGATGCGAACTTCGAGGTCACTGAGCCCAGTGTTGATTACAGACTCTTCTTGCGCGGACATGGGTTAAATCTTACGACAATAAATCAAAAATTGTGGGAACTTGTAGGAGTGAACTTGCAGGAGTGAACTTATGCATTAATTCTGGCCTTCTTCACAATATTTCTGATCATCGTTGGAAAAACAAATAGGTGAAGCGGCGAGATTGCATACCAATACAACTGGCCACCTAATCCACGTGGATTAAATGTCGCCTCTTGAACAATCTTTGTCTTTCCATTTTCCCGTGAAACCGTAAATTCCAGCCACGCCTTACCTGGCAAAACCATTTCGGCATACAGCTTTAATCTGCGACCTGGTTCTAACTCTTCTACTCGCCAAAAATCTAAACTTTCTCCGACTCGCAAGAAATCTGGATCACGACGCCCACGACGTAAACCAACTCCCCCAACTAAGAAGCGATCTAAAACTCCACGTGCCCACCACAATAAATCAGAACCAAACCATCCGTTATCTCCACCGATGCGTTCAACCTGTCGCCACACCTGTTCTGCCGGAACATCAGTGATGGTTTCACGACGATCGCGCAAAACCATTTCACCGGCCCAATCTGGATCACCTTGTGCCTTCTGCCATGGCGCAGTTGGCATAGTTGCATCAGACCACCGTGTTTCCACGTTATGAGTTGTGATCTTTGAAAGAGCTAATGAAATAGCGGTTTCAACATCAATTAATCCTTCAGCGGGCTTCGGAATAAGGGCATCAATGCTTTTCGCAGGATCTGCCACAACTTCGCTAATTAGCGAACCAACAAGTGGTCGAGCAAGTGCTGTTGGAACTGGTGTCACTAAACCAATCCACAAACTAGATAGTCCCGGCGTTAGAACTGGGACCCTAATAATCCAGCGCTTTTTTAATCCAGATAACTTTGCAAACTTTTGCATCATGTCCGCATACGACAGGACTTCGGGCCCACCAATATCAAAGACTTTATTGACCGGCTTTTCTAAATGCGCAGCACCCTTCAAGTAATACAAGACATCGCGAATTGCGATTGGGTGTGTTTTATTCATGACCCATTTAGGGGTAGTCATAATCGGCAAACGGTGCGTTAGGTGGCGCAGCATTTCAAAGCTGGCAGAGCCTGAGCCGATGATGATTCCTGCTCGTAGTTCAAGAACTGCAACAGATGTCGTCGCAAGTGAGCTGCCTGTCATCGCGCGAGATGCCAGGTGCTTACTGATATTCACATCATTTGCGATACCACCCAAGTAAATAATCTGCGATACACCAGCTAGCTCGGCAGCCTTTGCAAAGTTGCGGGCCATCTCTCTTTCGATTTCATCAAAGTTTGGACCTAAATTAATTGAGTGCAATAAGTAAAAGGCTGTGTGAATACCTTCGAGCGCTCTTTGTAAATCACCGAAGTTTTCGGCGCTACCTTCGCAGATATCTACTTGAGTTGCCCATGGCTGGCCCATGATTTTGTGCTTATCGCGCACCAAAATTCGAACATCTTCTTTATCATCCATAAGTGCGCGGACTAATCGTCCACCAACATATCCAGATGCCCCTGTGACGAGGTACTTACGGTCTCCATGATGCGAGTTCATGCCGTGAAGCCTAGACTTAACTCATGCAAAAGGCACTCCAAAAACCTCGAGTAGTAATTTTGGGTGCCGGTTTTGGCGGACTAACTGCGGCCCGAAAGATGGCTGGCTTTGCCGATGTCACTGTGGTTGATCGCCATAACTTCCAAACATTTTTGCCTCTTTTGTATCAGGTATCAACGGCCGGATTAGCTGCAGACCACGTCGCTCACCCAATTCGAGGAGCACTTCGCAAAACAGGTGTGCAGTTTCGAATGGGAACGCCATTATCTGTTGACCACAAAAACAACACTGTGAAGTTAGATAGCAGCGAGGTATTGGAGTTTGACTACCTCGTTGTTGCACTTGGTTCTGCAAATGCTGATTTCGGGATTCCTGGTGTTACCGAACATGCCTTGGGTATGAAGAGTGTTCATGAAGCGTTAGCAATTCGCGCTGAAGTATTGCGACGTTTTGAAGATTTGTGTCGTTTTGAAGATGAAACAATATTTTCAATTTCAATCGTTGGTGGCGGACCTACTGGTGTTGAGATGGCTGGAGCGTTTGCCGAATTAGTAAAGGGTCCACTCAAGCATGACCAACGCCATGCAGCCGCCCACATCAAAATTAATTTGATCGAAGCAGGTCCCAGAATTTTGCCTATGTTTTCTGAAAAGCTATCTGCGCGCGGTAAAGAGGATCTTGAAAAACTTGGTGTGACTGTGCATTTGAACACCGCTGTTAAAGAAATCAAACCGCGAAGTATCGAAATTACTGATGGAACAAAAATTCCATCTGAGGTCACAATCTGGGCCGCTGGCGTAAAGGGTGAACCAACAGGTGGCAAATTGAATTTGCCTTTAGTAAATACCCGCATTGATGTTGAAAAAACCTTGCAGGTAAAGCATTACCCTCACATCTTTGCAATCGGTGATATCGCTGGTTTTGTTGGTGAAAATGGGCGTATGTTGCCGATGGTTGCACCAGTTGCGCTGCAACAAGGTCGACATGTTGCCCAGCAGATCAAAAGAATTGCAGCCGGTCAAGAACTTAAACCATTTAAGTATCTAGACAAGGGTTCCATGGCAACAATCGGTCGCCACAAAGCAATCGTTGAAGTTAAAAACCTTCGAATGACTGGTATTCCTGCTTGGTATGCCTGGTTGTGGCTGCACCTGTTTTATCTATTGGGTGGACGCAACAAGATCGGCGCCATGGCCGACTGGACCTATAACTATTTAACATTTGATCGCGGTAACCGTCACATTATGGATTCGCAGTAATGGCTGAATATTTAAAGGTCGATGGGCATGATCTCTACTGCTATGAATGGGAAAACGAAGGCGAAGCTGTTGTTTTATTACACGGTGGTATGAGCCAAACTGCACACTGGGCTTCAAGCATTGTTCCTGCTTTAGAGGATTATCACGTCTTTGCCTACGATCGTTCATCACATGGCTTTACTGCATATCGAGAAGAAAGCATTAACTTTAATTATCAGTTACGTGAAGCAATCGCTTATTTAGAAACAGTTGTTAAAGAGCCCGCACACATTGTTGGATGGAGCGATGGTGGAATCATTGGGTTAATGCTTGCAATCCAGCGTCCAGATTTAGTGAAGTCGCTCGTAGCAATTGGAGCTAACTTCCATTACGACGGAACTTTGGGAGATTTTGAGATTGGCGAAATTAGCGCGGAGGACCGTGCTGAATATGCGATTTATTCACCTGATCCTGCGGAAACTCAAGATGTGATCTACCAACGTTTTATGAAGATGTGGCCTTCCGAGCCAGACATTTCTATGGAAGAGATCAAGAAAATTCAGTGTCCTGTATTAGTTATGGCAGGTGATGATGATGTCATTCGTCACGCTCACACAACCGAACTTTTCGAAGCCTTACCGCTTGGTCAATTAGCAATTGTTCCTGGCACTTCACATATCCTGCCAAAGGAAAAGCCAGGATTAGTCAATTTAATAATTACCGAATTTCTTGAAGATTTAAGCTATCCGATTACGCGTATGCCAATGCGTAGAACAAATCCTGTTAGCAATCAACAGGAGTAATTTTTCCTGTCGCAACATCATAAATCGCTCCGCCAACAACAACTCCAGATTTGATCAAACTGTAACTTCTGATCTTCTGCACATCTTCAATTAACGCAAGTCGCTGATCCGGAACAGTTTTGAATTCAATTTCAGAAGTATCAATACCGTACTTGGTATCAATTTCACGATGAATTTCAACATCATCTACTTGTGCCATTCGACAGTTTGTATGAGGCATGATCAAAATACGTTCGACACCTAACAAATATGTAGCTAATACCAAAGTACGCAAAACGTCATCGGTCACACGCGCTCCTGCGTTACGCAAGATCTTGGCATCGCCAGATTTCATGCCGACGACAGAAAGCGGATTAATGCGCGAATCCATGCAGGTAACAATTGCTAAACCCTGTTGGGCTGTACCGGTTAGTTCTGAATATTTGAAATCTTTGATGTAAGCAACATTCGCTGCGAGTGCATCTTTAAATGAATCATGCGGAAAGGAGTTAACAGACACATCTACTCCTCTCCGGATTCATACCGGAGCCCCCCGTCAGGATT
>CAIXVA010000210.1 GCA_903922745.1 uncultured Actinomycetes bacterium | reverse complement strand
CATGTGCGATTAATAGCCGATCTGTACCGCCCTTTGGAATCCAGTAATCAACTGTGCGGGATCCAAACTGGGCGCGGATAACTTCGCCGGGAACCCCACGGACTTGAAAGCGCTTAATTTCTCGCATGATGATTTAATCATCCCATGTCTTTGGCGAAAACTTCAATCATGTGGTTTCGTCGCGACCTTAGAATCAATGATCACCCAGCACTATTAGCCGCTATTGAATCCGCGGAGCAAGTCATCCCTCTTTTTATTCTTGATAAGAAACAAATTGATGAAGCTGGTGAAAAATTGTTGGCTTACATGGGCCAATCGCTACGAGCTTTAGATGAATCACTGGGAAATCGATTACACATTATTGAAGGTGATCAAGTTCAGATACTGAAAGAATTAATTGCCGAATATGGCGTTGAAGAGGTGCACATATCTGCAGAGTATGAACGATTTGGCGCTGAACGAGATGCGCGAGTTGAAGCTGCAGGAATCAAATTAGTTAGAACCGGTAGCCCCTATGCAGTTACTCCTGGACGAGTTCTAAAGCCAAGTGATGCAACTCCATACAAGGTGTACACACCTTTTTATCGTGGTTGGCGAACACATGGCTATAGAGGACCTGCTGTAACGCCTAAGAAATTCAATGTAGTTCAACCGACTGATAAGTACCGCAACTTTCCGGATTTCCCATTTCCAGAAGGCGTGGAAATTATTGCTGCTGGGGAAAAAGCTGCACTGAAACGATTTGAAACTTTTAGGAAGAACGGCCTCGATAGTTACGATGAAAATCGAAACTTTGCCTCAATCGATGGCACATCAAAAATGAGTACATATCTAAAGTTTGGTGAGATTCATCCACGAACACTCCTTGCAAACCTTGGAGAGAGCAAAGCCCACGACACATTTCGCAAAGAGATTGCTTGGCGCGAGTTTTATGCCGATGTGCTCCTTAACAATCCAATGACAGATCTTGAGTACTACGCACCAAAGTTTAAAGAGATGCGATATGACAAGCCTGGTAAACAGTTTGCGGCTTGGTGTGAAGGTAAAACAGGTTATCCATTTGTCGATGCTGCAATGCGACAGCTAATCCTTGAAGGATGGATGCACAATCGCACCCGCATGGTTGTGGCTTCATTCTTAGTTAAAGACTTGCACCTGGAATGGCAAATAGGAGAACGATTCTTTGCCGAGCATCTAGTTGATTACGATGTTGCATCTAATGCACACGGGTGGCAATGGACTGCAGGGTGCGGCACAGATGCTTCGCCGTATTACCGAATATTTAATCCCATTGAACAAGGCAGGCGCTTTGATGAAAATGGAGATTACATAAGAAAGTATGTACCAGAGTTGGCACACCTTTCAGCTGCGGAAATACACGAGCCATGGTTATTCCTAGATGGTTACAGCAAGGGATACCCAGAACGAGTAGTTGATCACGCAACTGAGCGTCTTGAATCCCTTGCACGGTTGCAAGAGATTAAAGCCGACAAACCCCTAGGCCCTCACGCTTAGCTTTATACATCGCGTTATCTGCGCGCAGAAGTAAGTCTTTTTCTCCATTATTCTTTGCAACTCCAATGCTCACATCTAGTTGAATCTCTTGGTTGTTGATGTGAAATGGATAGGACAAAGTTGCGCGCAACGCCAAGGCAACTTCAACAGCGCTGTCATGACCACCTTCATAGAGGACCCCAAACTCATCTCCACCAAGTCGTGCCAATAAAGCACCATGTGGCAAGGCACGCTCAAATCTCAT
>CAIXVA010000209.1 GCA_903922745.1 uncultured Actinomycetes bacterium | reverse complement strand
TTGAAATGTTGTGTATTAAGTCCCAAAACCTGAACTCGCTGTTCATTGTCACGTAATGCGGAGAAAACACGTCCGGCAGAGCTTTCAGTAACCCACCAAATCACTGCGTAAGTAAATATCAATGCAGCAAGTGCTAACCAATAGATGTACTTTGTATTAATCACGCCGATCCAGATTTGTGGAATATTGTCAGCATTTAGAGCAATTCCATTTTCTCCACCAGTTAAGTTGAAGAAGTTTCGATTCACAATTACGTGTCCCGCTTCGCCAAATGCCAATGTGACCATCGCAAATGTAATCCCTGTTGTGCGTAGTGAAGCTGCACCTACTAAAGCAGCAAGGATTGCGCTGACCGCGATAGCAATAATTGCTGCCAACCACCATGAAACAACATCGTGATTAATCAAAATGCAAGAAACATAGACGCCTGTAGCAAAGTACAAAGCATGGCCAAATGAGAGCAATCCGGTAAATCCAAACAATAAGTCATATGTAAGTGCTAAAGCGCCCCATACGAATGCAACTGCCAAAGTTTGTTGCATGCCTGGCTTTCCAAGAGGATTAGAAGAAATCATTGGCGCTATAGCTAAAACAAGTAGCAGTACTCCAAGAAGAGGGCGTGAATATTTCCAGCGCAACATTATGCACGCACCTTTCCAAGTAATCCTTGTGGTCTGATAAGCAATACTCCAGCCAACAAGATAACAACTACAAAGTCACCAAGTCCGGTCACGTAGTAGTTTGCAAATTGACGAATCACTCCAATCATCATGGCAGCTAAGAAGCTTCCTGGCACCGAGCCCATTCCACCGATCACAACCACTATGAATCCGTAAATTAGATAGGAACCCGCGATGAGTGGTGAAACACCATTTGAATACACCGATACCAAAACACCGCCAACACCTGCTGCAAACCCTCCTAAGAAAAATACGGTACTGAAGGCTCGTCGAACATTGATTCCTAGGGCGTTAACCATGTTTCGATTTTCGACGCCTGCACGGATAATCAATCCGATCCGTGTGTATTTCAGAAGAATCCAGTTACCAATGAGCAAAAGAACTGCGGTGGCAATATAAACCACACGATCTGCAGGAATCATTGCTCCACCCACATTGATGGCAGTTAAGAACCACATTGGAGTTGGGAACATGATCAAATCATTTCCAAACCAACCTGCTAGAACTGCACCCACGACTAAAGAGACACCAACAGTTACAAGAGCTTGATCAATATGTCGATCATAAAGACGTGTATTTAAGTGCTGCTCAATCAGTAATGCAAAAAGCCCCGCAGCCAATCCACCAACAATCATGGCTATAACAAAATCGACCATTGAAGTTTCTGGGCCGAGTTTGGTTGCAATCCAATAGCCAACAAATGCACCAACAGTTAAGAAACTTCCGTGTGCAAAATTGAGAACGCCCATTAAGCCATAAATCAAGGAAAGGCCCGATGCAACTAAGAAGTACAGCGCACCTAATCCGATGCCGGTGATTCCGATCAGAATAAATGTATCCATTTACTTGTGACCTCCGCTCACGCCTAGCATCTGGTGTACCCAGGATTCGTCATGAAGATTCTCAGGGCCGCCCTGATATACAACTCGACCTTGATCCATCACAATCACATGTTGAGCTACTCGCTTTACTAAAGCCAAATTCTGCTCGACTAACAACATTGTCGTAGATTGAGAAACTTTTGCAAGAACATCTGCAACCTCAGTTACGAGCTTTGGAGCCAAACCCTTTGTCGGTTCATCCACCAGTAAAATCTCATTCTTGTTGAGCAGCGAACGTGCGATGGCAACCATTTGCTGTTGTCCTCCAGAAAGTGATCCTGCTTGCTGGGCGGCTCGAGTATCTAATTCTGGGAAAAGATCATAAACAACTTTGTAAGCCTCATCATTATTCTTGCCTCGCGCAGCAAGAGAAAGATTTTCTTTGACTGTAAGAGTTGCAAATACTTCGCGATCTTCTGGCACAAAGGCAACACCTGATTGAACAATCTTGTGGGTCTGCATCCCAAGTATTTGCTTTCCGTTGAGTTCAATCGATCCCGTACCCTCATAGAAACCCATAATCGTGCGTAATGTTGTGGACTTTCCAACGCCATTTCGTCCAAGCAATGCAGTCACCTTATTGGTCGGAACCTCGAAGGTAACGCCGTGCAAGATGTGTGACTCGTTAATCTTGACTTGAAGATCCTTTACTGAAAGGGCGTTCATAGTGCTTCTCCAATGTATGCAGATTGAACAATTGGATTGTTAATTACATTCTGAGGAGTATCACACACAAGTAGCTCTCCATAGTTCAATACCGCAATTCGATCTGCAAGGCCCAAAATTACTTCCATGTGATGCTCTACGATTAACACTGTCTTTTTGTGCTCTGTTGCGAGTGCACGAATAATTTCAACAAGCTCTGGAACATTTTCAACACTCATACCTGCCATAGGTTCATCAAGTAAAACGATGTCAGATTGTGATGCTAGAACAATTGCAATCTCTAAACGGCGCTTGTCGCCATGTGAAAGCGAACCGGCACGTTGCATCGCACGTGCTGTCAGCCCAACTTTGGCTAAGCAATCATGAGCGGTTTGAACAACTTCTGTAAACTTATAGGCGTTCTTTGTCAGGTTCATTGACTGACCATTGGCAGCCTGAGCTGCAATGCGAACATTTTCAAGACAGGTCAGATTTACGAAGACACTTGATGTCTGGAATGTACGAGCGATACCTGCTCGAGCACATTCATGAGGTTGAAGATTGGTTGTCTCAACATCACCAACAAAAATTTGGCCACGAGATGGCTTGCGGATTCCGCTGAGTAGATTGAAAAATGAAGTCTTACCAGCACCATTTGGCCCGATAATTCCAAGTGTTTCATTGGGCGCAACATCCAGCGTGATTCCATCAAGAATCTTGGCGCCACCGATGTTAAGAGATAAATCCTTAACGCTTAATGCTGATTTCACTGTCGCAACCCCTTTGTTACTGATGGGAAAGAATATAGAAAACCCCGGTGTATTTCTACACCGGGGTTCATTTAATCTATATGTTCTGTATTACTTACCTACGCCAGAAATAGTCTTTAGAAGCTTTGGAACATATCCGCTTCCTGACTTATTTAGGGATACCAAGAACATTGGCTGGATCAATAGGTGTGAACTTGAATCGATTGTCATCAAGCCCTTAACACCAACCCATGACTTACCTTCAAGGTTGCGGATCATCTGATCCACATTCTGAGTTGGGTTAGCAGTTAGAGCCATAACAATCATCTTCGCAGCATCTGCACCTGTTGAGGTAAATAGATCCTGTGTCTTCTTATTGGTGGCATACCAAGTTGCTAGGTCATTAGCTGCTCCTGAAGTAGACGCACCTGCGAAGTAGCTATTTGTAAGAACTGCATTTGTTCCTTCAAAAAGCGTTCCGTAGATGTTGTATGTCGCAGCTCCTGCAAGTCCAGTAATTGGGCGCTGTGTAGCAAATGCACCCTGAACCTTGAGAGATGTCAACATTGCGCCAGCTGTTAGTGCATTTGACCATGCGATGAAGATGTAAGTTCCCTTAGCATCTGCAGCCTTCTTAGCAAATGGTGTGAAGTCTGAAGTAGATGTTGGAACCTTGATCTCTTCAAATGTTGCACCCTTTGGAGTCATTAGCGCACGAGCAGCTGCAATGTTTCCTGCACCGAATGCGTTGTCTTCAACAAACAAAACAACCTTCTTGCCTGAAATTGGCTTGATGCCTGCAAGTGGAGCTAGATCCTGAGTTGATGAGTTTCCTGAACGGAAAACATACTTGTTAGCAGATGAAGTAACGAGGTCATTCTTTGCTGGACCTGAGATGTACAGAACCTTGTTCTGTGCAGCTAGAGGAGCAAGAGTTAGTGCAACACCTGATGATGCTGTTCCAACGATTACCTTTGTACCGTTACCAACCATTTCCTTGAATGATGCAGTCGCTGATGCAGGATCTGCGCCATCATCCTTTGAAGTTACAACAAGCTTCTTGCCATTGATGGCCATCTTTCCGCCTGTGTAATAGTTCAAGCCCCATGTAAGGCCCTCGTTGTATGCCACTCCGTATGACGCAAGTGGACCTGATGTTGAAGTGATAACGCCAATTTTGATGTCATCTGCTGCTTGAGCAGGTGCCATGCTTGGTGCTAAAACGGCAAGTGAAATCGCCGCAACGACCAAACGCTTTAGTG
>CAIXVA010000208.1 GCA_903922745.1 uncultured Actinomycetes bacterium | reverse complement strand
CATCGCGGGTGATGCGGCGTGCTTGTGAGACTAGCTGTGTGCGGTGTTCTGTGTAGATCGCGCTGAGTTGTGCAATAGACCAATCAGCTGTTGAGCCTGGTGTTGTTGTTGCTTCTAGAGCGTCTGCGGGATTTGCGCTCAAAATGCGGGCGGCATCGGTCGCTGCAGCTGCCTTCGCCGCTTTCGACTTCAATAGTGCCATTTAAGTAACTCCCGCGAGTTTGTAAAACGAAGGCAACGTCTTGCCCTCTATTAGTTAAGACACCGCTGGGGGCCAAATGTTGTGCCCTTGGCGGATTTATTTTTAGATTACCTAGGTGGGGGAATGGATAGCAGGGCTTTCGCCGAATGGCAGCGAAAAACAAGCCTGCCGGAATCAGATCTCTAGTCTATGGGATGAGCAAGGGTAAAGTGCGTATTGAGGGTTTGAGCGTGTCTGGCCCCTATACCAGGCTGAGCATGAGCGCCTTTTTGGCCGCTTCCTTACGATCACTGACTCCCAGGGCCTGGTAGATCCGCATAGTCTCGTGGCGGACCGTGGAGACTGAAAAGCCCAGTTCTGTCGCTAGCTCGTGGTTGGTCTTGCCTTCGACCATGCCGCGCAGGATCAGGATCTGGCGCTGGCTCAGCTGGGTGTTGGCAGAATCCCGGCCATCGATCGGCAAGGTGACCCCGCCTAGGCCAACCCCAACGGGGCGGCTCATAAAGGATAGGTAGAGCGCCAGGGGAACACACAGATCGTCGATGGCTTCTGCCGTGCGGTGCTTATCGGCATCACTTACTGGCTTATGGAAGTTGACAATTAAATGGCCCTGCAAAACACCGCGATCTCGCAAGGTGTTCACATAGGTTGCAGAATCCGTAGTCCACTTTTCTTTTGAGGCACCTGAAATTATTGCCATTTCTGGAGATTTATAGCTGCGCCATTCTTGACTTGGAATATTGCGATTTCGATATTCATCGGCATCAGGAAAACCATGTTGACCTAGATTAGTAATTGAGTCATCGCTATTAAGGCGGCCAAAACGAAGGCTGCGCACTGAGAATTCAGCCAAGTAGTCAGTTGCTAATGCGCGAGAGATCTCTTCAGTAGTTGGGTGATAACTGAGCCATTCAACAAATTTACGAATCATTGTGGGCTCACTGAATGTTCAATGAACAGTTCAATAAAAGAACGCATTAAACAATCAACCTTTCTGTCCAAAGGTTGCCTACCGATCCCGCAGCTGTTCGGAGCGCGCAATTGCTCTCACATCAGTGAAAGTAATTCGCCGGTATGCGACCCCCCCCTGATCTTCAGAGGAAGTGGGCCGAGATGGATCTCCAGCTGAACTTCTAAGATTGAACATTAACTGTCCAAAGTGACCAATTAGGCCTCATTTGCGCTTATTGACCGGTCAGACCAGTTCTGGTCTAGGGCCATGTTTTAACTCTGATTGCGCTTAGCTGTGCTTGCTCTTTCAACGATCTGAGGCTGGAAGATCACATGTTGGTGCACATGTTCTGTGCCAGCTGAAAGTTCGGCAACCATTTGCTCGCCCATGGTGGCACCTAGTTGATACGGGGTTTGAGAGACCGTACTCAGGGGAACTAATCCAGACTCAGCATATGAGGTGTTGTCATAACCCAGTACCGAGACATCTCCCGGCACGGCAATACCTTTAGATGCCAGGAAGTTAATGATGCCCATCGCCAAGGTGTCATTGCCAGCAAAGATCGCATCAGGCAACGGGCCTGCAGCGATGATCTTGGGTCCCATTTGCTCACCATCCAAGAAATCTAAAGCTTGTGCTTTCATCACAGATAACTCCACGCCAAACTCTTGGGCAGCTTGTGAAATCCCCACAAAGCGCTGGTTGCTCTGGTGGTGATGATCTGGTCCAGAAACCCACAAAACCTTTTTATGTCCAAGTGAGTGTAAATACTCAAGACCTATATATCCGCCTCGGACCTGATCAATAGAGACAGAGCATTGATTCGGTTGCTCATCGGTTTGTGAAATATATCCAACTCTCACATTCTTATCGATGAATTTTTCAATGACCTGATTACGAGGTCCGGCAGGAGTCACAATCACACCTTTGAATCCAGCATCAATCATTGATGTTAAGAGCTTTAGTTCAATTGCAATATCTTCTCTGCTATATCCCACTAAAACACAAAGCCCTGCTTTAGCAATTGAATCTTCAATGCCTTGTGTTAACTCTTCATAAAATGGATTGTTACTCAGCGGCAAGATCACGCCTATAACTGTTGACTCTGCATTACTACTTTTCATTGCAGCATCTGGCATAAACCCAAGGATGTCGATCGCTTGGCGCACCTTAAGTCGAGTTTCTTCTGAAACAGTCGATGGGCGATTAAGAACATTAGAGACCGTGCCAAGAGAAACATGTGCCTGCTTGGCAACATCTCGAAGACTGGGTTTGTGTGCCATTAGATGAAGATACTCGCGTAATTGAAGAATGGTGGTGTGAAATACGAAGAGTTATAGAAGTGGGCCCAGACGGGCTCGAACCGTCGACCCACGGATTAAAAGTCCGTTGCTCTACCGACTGAGCTATAGGCCCCACTGCAGTATTAACTGCAAGTGGTAATGGTATCTGAAAAAGCAGGCCTGCTTAGTCGTGGGACGACGTGCGCAGGAACAGCACCAAGGCCACTAACCAGATAGCCGCAAAAGCAGTAATTAACGCAGTCCCCAATGAAT
>CAIXVA010000207.1 GCA_903922745.1 uncultured Actinomycetes bacterium | reverse complement strand
TTGAAATGTGCACCACTAATAGGCGCAAGCATTTGAATCAGTACGGCCAAGATAAAGACTGTTGCCACAGCAACGATTAAGAGTTGAAGTGCAACATCCTTGGTTAAAGAAGTCGCCATGATTCCTGAGCCAACTACTGTGGCTGCAAGAACACCGGTGCCTACAAACTCTGCGATTAATTTATTAATTTTCATTATGAAACCGCGATGATGTCAACGACGAAGATCAAGGTTTCATTAGGGCCGATTGGACCTGAACCATTTGGACCGTAGCCAAGATCAGCTGGGATCACTAGCAAGCGACGTCCGCCAACTTTTGCTCCTGGTAAACCTTGCTGCCATCCGGCGATTACACCTGACAATGGGAATGTTGCTGGCTGTCCACCAGACCATGATGATTCAACGAGAGCGCCATTTGACCATGTCATCAATGTGTAATGAACTGTAAGAGTTGATGTTGCCTTAACTTCAGTACCGGTTCCAACAATGATGTCTTTACTTTGCAAAGTTGTTGGTGCTGCACCAGTTGGTGGTGTGATTGTTGGTGCTTCACCTGCGTTTGCTGTTACCGCTGGCAATCCTGCTGCTGATTCTGTTGACACTGTATCTTTCCCTCCGAATGATGTAACTGTTGCAAATGCAATTGCTGCCACGGCCAAAACCGCAAATATTTTGAGCAGAGTCTTCTTTGACATGGTTCTCCTGTTATTCGATTTCGCCGATTAGTTTAAATTCTCCATCACCGATCTGACCCTGCGCGCGGTACAGCTCTAACTTGGCACGAGTATCGGCAATATCAAGGTTTCGCATAGTTAATTGACCGATGCGATCAACTGGACCAAAGGCAGCGTTTTCAGTGCGCTCCATTGACAGTTTTTCAGGGTGGTAACTAAGTCCAGGTCCTGTTGTGTTAATAATTGAGTAATCATCACCACGGCGCATACGAATAGTTACTTCACCAGTAACAGCGGATGCAACCCAACGCATTAAAGACTCACGAAGCATTAACGCTTGTGGATCAAACCAGCGACCCTCATACAAAAGACGACCTAAGCGGCGACCTTCTGCGTGATAGTTAGCAATCGTGTCTTCATTGTGGATTGCACTGATTAAGCGCTCATAAGCAATAAACAGAAGTGCCATACCTGGTGCTTCATAAATTCCACGGCTCTTGGCCTCAATGATGCGGTTTTCAATCTGATCTGCCATACCTAGACCATGGCGACCACCGATTGCATTTGCCAGCTTCATCAATTCAACAACATCATCAATAGTTTTGCCGTTGATAGCAACGGGGCGACCTTGTGCAAATGAAATTCGCACATCTTCTGTTTCGATTTTTACAGCTGGATCCCAGAAACGAACGCCCATAATTGGTTGAACTAACTCAACTGAAGTATCCAAGTTTTCTAGGCTCTTTGCTTCATGGGTTGCACCAAGAATGTTCGCATCCGTTGAATACGCCTTTTCAGTGCTGTCGCGATATGGCAACCCATGTGAAACTAACCATTCTGACATCTCTTTACGTCCACCAAGTTCATTGACGAAATCTTGGTCAAGCCATGGCTTGTAGATTCTTAAATTTGGATTTGCTAAAAGGCCATAACGATAGAAGCGCTCAATGTCATTGCCCTTATAGGTTGAGCCATCGCCCCAGATTTCTACAGAATCGGAATGCATCGCGCGCACCAGCATTGTTCCTGTGACAGCGCGGCCCAATGGGGTTGTGTTGAAATATTGTTTTCCACCAGATCGAATATGAAAAGCACCGCAAGCAATTGCAGCTAGGCCCTCTTCAACAAGTGCACTCTTGCAATCAACAAGACGTGAAATCTCTGCGCCGTATTCCTTAGCGCGGTCTGGAACTGAATCAATATCTGGCTCGTCATACTGGCCAAGATCTGCTGTGTAGGTGCACGGCACAGCGCCTTTGTCGCGCATCCAGGCAACAGCTACTGAAGTGTCGAGCCCACCAGAAAACGCGATACCTACTTTTTCGCCAACTGGAAGGGATGCTAGGACCTTGGACATGTGCCAAGTCTAACGGATGTTAAGAGTAGGAAGTTTCTTCTCTAAGGCAGGAGTAACGCCCCATTGTGCGGTGATTTCAAGATATCTATCGATATCTAACTGCTCTGGCTTTGCATCTGTCTTGACTGCGCGAATCATCAAATTTCGTGGAGTGTGCTCTCCCCCAACAAACTCAATTACCTCAACTCGATATCCAACGATTCTCAATAGCTGAGCACGCAATGAATCTGTCAAAAGGTCGCCAAGGCGCTCTTTCATCAATCCAAATTTAGTTATAACGCCCCACGGTTCTGGTGCACTTTCTATTTGCTTTTGAATGTCGTGATGACAACAAGGCGCAATCAACAGCAGTTTGGCTCCCCCGTTAACAGCCCAAGCAATTGCATCATCTGTTGCGGTATCACATGCGTGTAAGGCGATCGCTACATCTGCAGCATCGGCCGTTGTCTTTGAAATTTCTTCTGCCTTGAAATTAATTGTTGATGTAATACCAAGATTTTGCGCAATGGCATTGTTGCGATCTCTTGAATCGGGGCGGATATCGATACCTGTTACTACAACTGGGATTCCAGATTTCATGAGGAATTGATGTGCGGCAAATGTTAGGTAAGCATGTCCGCAGCCAAGATCTGTAATTCGCAAAGGATTCTCTGTTGTCGGTTTATGAATCTGCCCAGCTTCAATTGCGGCGTTTAGCGTTGGCGATAGCAAGCGCAAGAATTCCTCAACCTGTTTGTATTTATCCTGCCTCGAAGGCTTAATTATTCCCTTGGTATCTGTAATGCCAACTTCGCGCAAGAACGGATCACTAGAATCCAGTAATCGATCCTTCTTTTTATCATGTGCCAGGTTTTGTTCTGATTCCCGCTTTTCTGTGTGAACTTGAGCTTCTCCGCTCTTAGTTATCCGAACCGAGTAAGCCTCGTGAGTGCTTTCAACTGTGATATTTGCATATCCACTATCTAGTAGTTCATCAATCGCAACCTGCTGTGGCACTAGATTTTTTGCAGTCGTTACTCGTCCATCATTTTGCATTAACTGTAAATTTAAAACACCTTTAATTTCGATTAATCGAATATCAATACGCTCAAAGTCGACTTGCATATTGCGGCGACGCCCAGACAAAACTGCACGAACAAAGCTGGCTGTATCTAGAATTTTTAAACTGGCTGTAGCCAATGCGTCTTCGCGAGATATTTGCATAGTCTTAGCGAGGAGAAATTATCGCAGTGCCCTTTTCGTGATCCAAAATTTCTAGCTTGTGGTTAGGTAATGCCTTAGCGAAATCTTCGGCTAATTTTCGCTCGCCAGCGCGGTGTACATCATCAATAATGACAATGGCCGTAGGTGACAGTTTGTCCTTAAATTGCTGAAGCGCCGGATAGCGGGCTTCAGAATTTTTCGAGCCTGGTGGGCCATCAATAATTAGTACATCAATTTTCTTCAGTTCTCTAATTGCTGCAACGTCATACCAATCAGATCCATTGGCATAAGGGCGCAATGGTGCAATTCGAACATCGACACCACGGACTTTATGTTCTTTTAGCAGCGCAACTGTCTTATTGCCCCATTCATCTGAGTTATCAATGCTCACGATCTTTCGAGCACCTGATTTAGCCGCTACCAAAGTTGAAACGCCTGAACCTAACTCCACGACTAATCCAGGTTTATTCTTCTTAACGATTTCTGCGATTGTCAGCAACAGATCAGGTGATGCTGCCCAACTACGGGTGCCCGGAATTGCAGACTTAAAATCCAACAAGTTGGTTAATTGGATAAAGGCTTCAGTTTGACGATACGCGACCATCGACCTCTTTTTATTTTCTAGCGACAATTTATGAAGGTCGCTTGAATTCCTGCTTACCTTGGCATGAAGGGCTCTTAGCAGTCTGGCGCAATATGCAACGCCCAACAATATGAGGAAAAGTAAAGCAACATAAAGAATTTCCATGCATCAAGTGTATCGTTGATGCCATGAAGCGCTTCAATCTTTGGTTAGCAGAGAAAATCACGTCAAGCGTGGCCACAATGTGGTGTGCCTATTTATTTGCAGCCATTGCGCTAATTTCCCTGCCCAAGGCTTTGCAGTCGGGTGACTCAATCGTGATCGTCTCGTGGGTAGCGCAGACATTCCTGCAGTTAGTTTTACTGTCCATAATTATGGTTGGGCAAAAAGTACAATCAGCAAGCGTTGAACAAAAAATTGATGAAACCCATACCGCCTCCTTAGCCGAGTTTGAGTTAGCTAAAGAAGCACGTACTGATGCAGCATTAGAACTTGCCGAATTGAAGGAAATCTCCAGAGAGATGCAGGCTCTGATCATTGAGGTTGAAAAGAAGCTTCCGCGCTAAAACGTTATAAAAGCGCAACATTGCAGCAGGTGTTACACGATTTTTACATTGTCTCAGAATTGCCCTTTCCGTAGCCTGTCATCATGAAATCTTCGCCGTGGTGGAAAGAAGCAACGATCTACCAGATTTATCCACGGTCATTTTTTGACAGCAATGGCGATGGCGAAGGCGATCTACCTGGCATTACTTCAAAGCTTGAGTATGTAAAGTCATTGGGCGTCGATGCAATTTGGTTGAGTCCCTTTTACACATCTCCCAATAAAGATGGCGGGTATGACGTCGCCGATCCCCGTGACGTGGATCCACGTTTTGGCAATTTAGCCGATGCTAAGAAAATGATTGATGTTGCACATTCATTTGATCTTCGTGTCTTAGTTGATGTTGTTCCAAACCATTTTTCTGATCAACATGTCTGGTTTCAGGCAGCGCTAAAAGCTGGACGCGGTTCGATAGAGCGTTCACGTTTTCATTTCTATGATGCAAACCCTGATGGCACTCCTCCAAATAACTGGATCTCACTTTTTGGCGGTCCATCATGGACGCAAGTAGAAGATGGACAGTACTTCTTACATTTATTTGATTCTTCTCAACCAGATCTGAATTGGGAGAACCCAGAAGTATTTGCAGATTACGAGAAAACTTTACGCTTTTGGTTAGACCTTGGAGTCGATGGATTCCGCATCGATGTTGCACATGGTTTAGTAAAAGAGGATGTCCTTACAGATCATCCAGATCCCCAAGGATTAAGTGATGCTCTACGTCTTGATGTTTCAATGGATGTCGAAAAACGTTATGCATTACTTCAAACTGTTCCTTATTTTGATCGCCAAGGTGTCCACGAGATTTATCGGAAATGGCGCAGACTTTTTGATTCGTATGGCGACCGCGATGTAATGGCTGTTGCCGAAGCATGGGTTCAGCCACCTGTTAATGCCACCCGTTATGTCCGCCCAGATGAGCTTCACCAAGTATTTAACTTTGATCTTTTGGACGCTCCATTTAATGCCAGCCACCTTTACGAAGTCGTAAATCGAGCAATTGATTTAATGAAAACAGTCGACGCACTTCCAACGTGGGCATTGAGCAACCACGACTCACCTCGTGTTGCATCACGTATGGGAGAACAACAATCCCGCGCACTTGCATTGTTTGTTTTTGGATTACCTGGCTCTACTTATGTTTATGCAGGACAAGAACTTGGACTACCAGATGGTGTTATTCCAGATGAATCTCGTCAAGATCCAATTTACATTCGAACAAAGGGAAGCCAAAAAGGTCGAGATGGGGCACGCGTTCCTTTGCCTTGGAACGGTGAAAACGCACCATTTGGATTTACATCCGGGACTCCTTGGCTACCCATGCAAGATTCCTGGAAAGAGTTAACTGTTGAAAAACAATCAGCAGAGCCGAAGAGCTCACTTAATCTTTATCGAAACGCATTGAATCTGCGAGCAGAGCATTTAGTAAATAACGGCGATATCGAATGGCTTGAATCTCCCGAACATGGAACACAAAGTTCAACTGTGTTGGCATATCGTCGAGGAAATGTCTCGGTGTATATGAATCTTGGGAATTCACCTGTTGAAGTAGAAATCACAGGCAAAGTTTTGGTCATAAGCGCAGGAATACCCGATGGCCGAGATGGAAAGATAACGATTCCTGCTGTTTCAACGATCTGGGTACATCACTAACTGGCACAATACCGCCATGGAATCTACGACTACGTGGCTGGTAACAATTGCAGTTCTGGCGGGGATCATTATCTTTGATCTTGGAATTGCCGTGATCCGACGAAACAAACCGACTTCTATGAAAGAAGCTGGTTTCTGGACAGTGTTTTACATTGGAACCGCAATAGTTTTTGGAATATTAATGCCGCATTGGTCTGGCGTTGAAGGACAAAAAGAGTTCTTTGCAGGTTGGCTAACAGAGTACGCGCTATCTGTAGACAACATCTTCGTATTTATTATCATTTTGACCAGCCTCAAAGTACAAAAAGAAATGCAACAGCTGGTTTTGTTACTAGGAATTATGCTGACAATTGCAATACGAGGATTATTAATTCCACTAGGTGCAGCGCTAATCCAATCTTTCGCATCGGTGTTCTTCTTGTTCGGTGCTTTCCTTATTTACACCGCCTACACATTGGCAAAGGAAAACGAGGATGATGAATGGAAGGAAGGCAAAGTCATTGCTCTTTTAAAGAAGCGTGGCTTTAGTACTTTCACCATCGCATTGGTTGCACTTGGGCTAACTAATTTGGTTTTCTCACTTGACTCAATCCCGGCAATTTTTGGCTTAACTAAAGACCCTTACATTGTGACTACTGCAAATGTTTTTGCACTTATGGGGCTTCGACAGCTTTTCTTCTTACTCGAAGGTCTACTTGCTCGTTTGGTTTACTTATCCAAGGGGCTCTCCTTCATCCTGGCCTTTATCGGCGTGAAGATGGTTATGGAAGCTTTTCACGGAATCGGGATAGATGAGATCGCAGGAGTACATATTCCAGA
>CAIXVA010000206.1 GCA_903922745.1 uncultured Actinomycetes bacterium | reverse complement strand
CGAATACTCACATCAAAGTTTCACAACATCTCTTCTTAATTTCATAACTGGAACTACCTTCCTTGTAATCCTGATTCTTGCTGGTGTTGCAACAGGAAAGAGTCACTTATCTCCGTTACCAGCTGGACCATGGTGGATTTATACGGGTGGAGTAATTGGAGTTGTATACATTGCATTTACCTCGACCATCGTTCAGCATCTAGGCGTTCTAACGTTCACATTATTTAGTGTTGGTGGGCAGTTGGCTGGATCATTATTAATTGACTTAATCTCACCGACTGACGGGGTAAGTGTTAGTGCATATTTAGTTACAGGTATTGCTATGACGTATGCAGGTGTTATCGCGGGCGGCGTAGGAAGTTTACGAGTGAAGAAACCACAGAGGCAGTAATAAAGAAAGCTGCGATTCCGTAGGATGATGTTTTAACCCATGGCAGCGTTGCTGCGTAATAACCAGCAAGAGTGATTCCAACACCCCACAACAATGCACCGAGAGCATTCGCAGACAAAAACTTGTAGTAATTCATCTTGGATGCACCAGCAATTGGTGGAACAAAGGTACGAATCCAGGGGAAGAATCTGGCGGCAACAACTGCCCACCAACCAGTTTGTTCGTAAAAACGTTCAGAGCGCTCAATCATCCTTTGAATCCTTGGCCCATTATGTTTTTCTAGATAGGGACGACCAACTGTTCTACCCAAAACAAATCCCACTTGATCGCCAAAGAATGCTGCCAGGAAAATTACTGATACAAGGATCAAGATATTGATGTTCCCGTGTGCGGCAGCCACTAATCCTGCGCTGAAAAGGACGGAATCACCCGGCAAAAAGAAGCCCAACAAAATGCCCGTTTCTACAAAGATTATTACGCCTATAAGTAGGTAAAGAAAGAAGGGCGCAATTGATGCAAATTGGGAATCAAATGATGCAGCGAGTTCAATCACACTGACTTCTTAACCGCCGCAGCTACAGCCTTTACGACGTTGGGATCGAAAACACTTGGGACAATAAATGATGTGTTGAGCTGTTCGGGCGAAACACACTCTGAAATTGCCTTAGCAGCAGCAAGAAGCATTTTATCTGAAATCTTATGTGCGTTTGCATCTAGCAACCCACGGAAGATTCCTGGGAATGCTAAAACGTTGTTGATTTGATTTGGCTGATCGCTACGTCCTGTTGCGACAACTGTTGCGTACTTTCGGGCAATGACCGGATCAATTTCAGGATCTGGGTTTGCAAGTGCGAATACGATTGCTCCCTTAGCCATAGAGGCAACATCAGATTCAGTAAGTACATTTGGCGCGCTAACTCCAATGAATACATCTGCTCCAACCATTGCTTCAGAGATATTTCCCTTGAAATTATTTGGGTTGCTATGTTCGATAAACCATTGTTGCATCGAATCTTCAGATTGCATTTGATTATGAATCACGCCATTGACGTTAAAGCCAATAATGTTGCTTGCGCCATCTAGAGTTAATAAGCGCGCAATCGCATTACCTGCTGCGCCAACACCACTTAGAACAATCTTTACAGAATTCAAATCCTTTTTAACTAGCTTAAGAGCGTTACGAAGAGCAGCAAGAACAACAATCGCAGTTCCATGCTGATCATCATGAAATACAGGGATGTCTAGTAGTTCACGCAATCTAGCTTCGACTTCAAAGCAACGCGGCGCTGAAATATCCTCAAGGTTTATGCCGCCGTAGACGGGAGCGATTAATTGCACTGTGCGCACGATTTCATCTACATCTTGGGTGTCTAAACAAACTGGCCACGCATCAACATCGGCAAAGCGCTTAAATAAGGCCGCCTTTCCTTCCATTACGGGCAGCGCTGCAGAAGGGCCAATGTTTCCAAGGCCCAAAACAGCTGATCCATCGGTTACAACAGCGACAGTATTGCGCTTAATAGTAAGGCGACGAGCATCTGATGGGTCGGCAACGATTGCTTGGCAAATACGAGCAACACCAGGTGTGTAAGCACGAGATAAATCATCACGAGTTTTTAGTGGCACCTTTGATGCGATTTCAATCTTTCCACCAAGGTGCAAAAGGAATGTTCGATCACTTACCTTGCGAACAGTTAAATCTGAATTTAATGAAATGGCTGCAGTAATTTGCTCTGCATGTTCAGCATCGATTGTGTCGCAGGTTATGTCGATAACTACTTTTTCAAGAAGTGATTCGACAACGTCGAGTGCGGTAATTGTTGCACCAGCACCAGTTATCACTGTTGTTGCTAGTGCAACTGGGTTTGAAGATGGTGGACCTTCGACACGAATTGTTATTCCGTATCCAGGTGAGGTTGATGCCATTTACACAACTCCGTATAAGCGATCGCCGGCATCGCCTAAGCCCGGAACAATGTAACCGTGCTCATTTAACTTTTCATCCAGTGCGCCAGTAACAATTGTGATCGGTACTCGACTGTTTGCAAACTCTTTTTCTACTGCTGCAATTCCTTCAGGAGCGGACAAGATGCACACCGCAGTGATATCTGTTGCTCCAAGATCAATCAGGTAATGAAAAGCCATGATTAATGTTCCACCAGTTGCAAGCATTGGATCTAATACAAAAACTTGGCGACCAGAAAGATCATCAGGCAGACGGTTTGCATATGTGCTTGCCTCTAAAGTCTTTTCATCGCGAACCATTCCTAAGAATCCAACTTCTGCAGTTGGAATCAATTTGCTCATACCTTCAAGCATTCCCAGACCTGCGCGCAAGATAGGAACAACTACTGGACGCGGTTCAGCTAGTTTTTGACCCTTTGTCTTTGTTACAGGTGTCGTAATCTCAACTTCATGCGTTCTGACATCTCTTGTTGCTTCATATGCCAAGAGGGTGACCAGCTCTTCGACTAGGCGTCTAAAGGTTGGGGAATCGGTCTGTTCGTCGCGCAAAACCGTCAATTTGTGATTGATGAGTGGGTGATTGGCAACATGTACTTTCATAGGAGTTACCTTACAGGGGTTTCATTCCTTTCCAATGAGTGAAAGTATGGGCACATGTCTGATTTCGAAGAAGAGCTCGTTGAGGAGATTGAATCCTTTGATGCCATCGACGATGTTGT
>CAIXVA010000205.1 GCA_903922745.1 uncultured Actinomycetes bacterium | reverse complement strand
TTTACCAACGTAATCGATCAAGTCGACTAGGCGGTTTGAGTAACCCCATTCATTGTCATACCAACCAACGACCTTGACCTGGTTACCGATGACCTTGGTAAGACCTGAATCGAAGATACATGACGAAGGATCTGTGACGATATCTGAAGAAACGATTGGATCTTCAGTGTAAGAAAGGAATCCCTTGAGTGAACCTTCTGCAGCAGCCTTCATCGCAGCGTTAATTTCTGCAGCTGTTGCTTCCTTTGCTAGCTCAACAGTTAGGTCTGTTGCAGATCCTGTTGGTACTGGAACGCGCATTGCGTAACCATCTAGCTTGCCCTTTAGCTCTGGCATAACTAGCGAGATCGCCTTTGCCGCACCTGTAGATGTTGGAATCATGTTAGTTGCAGCTGCGCGAGATCTGCGTAGATCCTTGTGTGGGAAGTCAAGAATCACCTGGTCATTTGTATATGCGTGAATTGTTGTCATCAAGCCCTTAACAATTCCCCAGTTGTCCTGAAGTACCTTTGCCATTGGCGCAAGGCAGTTAGTTGTGCAAGATGCATTTGAAATAATGTTGTGCTTTGCACCGTCGTACTGTGTGTGGTTAACACCCATAACGATCGTGATGTCCTCATCTGTTGCTGGCGCAGAGATGATTACCTTCTTAGCACCTGCTGTGATGTGCTTCTGAGCATCTGCAGCCTTTGTGAAAATACCTGTTGATTCAACAACTACATCAGCTTTAACTGATGCCCATGGCAAGTTCGCTGGATCGCGCTCTGAGAAAACTTTGATTGTCTTTCCATCAACAGTGATTGAATCATCTGTAAATGTGACAGGTAGACCTAGGCGACCCAAGATTGAGTCGTACTTCAACAGGTGAGCAAGAGTCTCATTGGGAGTCAGGTCGTTAATTGCGACGATATTGATATTTGGGTTAGTAAGTGAGGCACGGAAGAAGTTACGACCGATGCGTCCAAAACCATTGATTCCGACATTAATCATGAAAGTGTCCTTGCTGCTAGTGGGGCCTATGCGGCAGAGATATCTCGGCGCGGCATAAAAAGGCCCAGCTGTTGGTGGTTCGTAAAACTGCCACAACGCTGGGGTCTTAGGTAGAACCTTATCAGTGAAGAGTTAGTGAACAGTCGCTACGCAGGAGTAATTAATTGAGCAAATCAGGCGAGAGGCCGCTTTCGGTATCTGGAATTCCGAGCTCTTGGGCGCGCTTATCTGCCATAGCCAGCAGACGTCGAATACGCCCAGCAATTGCATCCTTAGTCATTGGCGGCGTGGCCAAAGATCCCAACTCTTCGAGCGAAGCCTGGCCGTGATTAATGCGCAGATCCCCAGCCTCTTTTAAGTGATCAGGAATTGTTGGTCCAAGAATTTCCATCGCTCGTTGAACTCGGGCCGCGGCGGCAACTGCTGCGCGGGCAGAGCGACGAAGGTTGGCATCATCAAAGTTTGCAAGTCGGTTAGCTGTTGCGCGAACTTCACGACGCATGCGTCGCTCTTCCCACGCAAGAACGCTTTCATGTGCACCAAGTCGCGTCAGCAAAACACCAATTGCATCACCATCACGAATTACGACACGATCTACACCGCGAACTTCTCGCGCCTTTGCAACAATTCCAAGGCGTCTAGCAGCACCAACAAGTGCAAGTGCAGCCTCTGGCCCCGGGCATGTAATTTCAAGTGATGAGGATCGACCCGGTTCCGTCAGTGATCCATGTGCAATAAATGCACCGCGCCATGCCGCTTCTGAATCACAAGTTGCAGCAGAAACAACCTGTGGTGGTAATCCGCGAACCGGACGACCATTTGCATCAACTAATCCTGTTTGACGAGCCAATGCATCGCCTTCATTGATAACGCGAACAACGTAGCGTGAACCTTTGCGTAATCCGCTTGAAGACAGCACCGCTAAATCAGAATCATGCCCATAAATATCGGCGATGTCTTTGCGAAGTCGACGGGCGCTCTGAGAAGTATCAAGTTCAACTTCGATAACGATTTTGCCCGCTGCGATATGTAACCCGCCAGCGAAGCGTAGAAGTGAAGAGACCTCGGCTTTGCGACAACATGGTTTGGTGATCGATAGACGAGAAAGCTCGTCCTTAACTGATGCTGTCATTGCCATGGGGCTAATCCAACCATCTAGCGAGAAAAAATGTGGCCCAAATGGAGAGCTAATTTTTCAGCATCATGATGAATACTGCCCGGGGCTTTACGTATATCTGCCACCACAATCTCTGAACCTAAGGTTGATGCTGCTGCGCGTAGTGAATCCTCATCACGAACAACAGATTGGTCCACGAGGCAGTAATCAACAGTTAATCCGGGTGCATAGTGATGAAAAAACTCTAAATGCTGCTCTGGGGTTGATCCAGCGAACTCATCGCCTTGTGATTGGCTGGATGCATCGAGGTTCAAAATCAAAATCTTCTTGGCATGCGAATCTTTAAGGGCTTCTAATTGAGCTGGCACTAATAGGTGAGGGATCACACTTGAAAACCATGACCCCGGACCCATGGTTATCCATTGGGCATCTGCAATCGCATCTAGCGCTTCGGGTCGTGCAGGTGGATCTTCAGGAATTATTCGAAGGGATTGAATATGTCCTTTCGCGGTTGCAACCTCTTTTTGCCCTCTGACAACTATTCGACCGGTTGAGGTATTAAAGGTGCCCTCAATATCTAATGCAACAGCTGCCATTGGAAGTACTCGTCCAATAACTTTTAGCAGTTGTCCAACTCGATCTAATGCAACAACTGGATCATCGCCAGCATTCCACATTGATGCGAGCAACAAGTTGCCCATCGCATGGCCGTTTAATTCACCTTCGCTATCGAATCTATGTTGCAATATCTGCGCCCAGGTACGGCCCCAATCATCATCTGCGCATAAGGCAGTTAAAGCCATTCGCAGATCACCAGGTGGAAAAATTGGAAACTCTTCGCGCAACCGACCACTAGAACCGCCATTGTCTGCAACGGTAACAATTGCAGTGATCTCTTGCGTTATTTGGCGCAGCGCTGCAAGGGTTGCGGCCAAACCATGGCCACCACCGAGTGCTACAACTTTAGACAAACTTATTCACGACCTACATCACGATGAGTTGGATGCGCTGACAATTCGGTATCAACTGCATTTAATTGTTTGGCGATCTCTTCGGTAATAGCGACGCTTCGATGTTTTCCGCCCGTACAACCAACAGCGATAGTCACGTACTTCTTTCCTTCACGCATGTAACCATCCATCATAGAATCTACAAGACGCACATATCCGTGAACAAAATCTTTCACACCTTCGCTGCCAAGAACCTTTTCACTTACCTGTGGTGTCAGACCTGTCAAAGGACGCAGCTCTGGGATCCAATGTGGGTTTGGAATAAACCGGCAGTCCAGAACTAAATCAGCATCCACCGGGATTCCGTATTTATATCCAAATGACAAAACATTAACTCGGATTCCTTGTAACTTACCTGAGCCAAATATTTCACCGATACGCTTTTCTAATTGATGAACATTCAAATTTGTCGTATCGATTGCAACATCTGCTTGTGACCGAACATCTTCAAGCTTTGCTCGCTCACGTGCGATTCCATCAACAATGCGATCTTTGCCCTGCAAAGGGTGAGGTCGACGAGTTGATTCAAAACGTTGGACTAGGGATTGATCTGTCGCATCCAAAAAGACGAGTCGATAATCTGATTTACTCTTCTTTAATTCAGCAAGTGCGTGGGTTAGTTCATCAAAGAACTCTCCCCCACGAACATCAACAACTACAGCTAACTCTTTGCCTTGTGGTCCAGTTCCTTTAGTTACTAATGCTGGAAGCAAAGATGGCGGAAGATTATCGACAACATACCAACCAAGATCTTCCAAGGCATGGGCAACGGTTGATCTACCAGCACCTGACATGCCGGTCAGAATCAAGGTCTCTTGTGTCATGGAACTATTGTGTTACATCTGTCAAGAATGTGGAA
>CAIXVA010000204.1 GCA_903922745.1 uncultured Actinomycetes bacterium | reverse complement strand
GCATCTATTTGATCAACTTCATGCCGATTGGCAGCTGGTTTTGCAACCGCATAAAGAGCTGATTGACCAGATTGAAAAGAAAGTAGTTGGTGTCGAAATTGCACCAGCATTCGAAAATGTTTTCCGCTCTTTATCGCGATCAATTGAATCAACGAGGGTAGTAATTTTCGGACAGGATCCATATCCCACTAGAGGCCATGCCCATGGCTTGGCATTCTCTGTAGATAGGTCTATTTCTCCTTTGCCTGCATCACTGCGAAACATATATTCAGAGCTTTCGACTGATTGTGGAGTGACAAAAGTTTCTGGCGATTTATCGGATTGGTTTGATCAAGGGGTCATGCTCATTAATCGCGTACTGACTACCGAATCAGGATCCTCATTAGCTCACACTGATTTGGGTTGGCAAGTGATTACAGATGCTGTCGCGTTGGAGTTAGGTCGCAATGATGTTGTTGCGATTTTGTGGGGAAAGAATGCGGGGGAGTTATCCAAATACTTCCGTTCAACATGGCGAATTCAATCGGTTCACCCAAGTCCACTCGCTGCGTATCGGGGTTTCTTTGGTTCTAGACCATTCTCACGATGCAATGCGATTTTGGCGGAACATAACAAGAGCCCAATTCGCTGGTAGTTCGGGCATTAGAAAAGGCCCCCGGTTTCCCGAGGGCCTTTCCAATGAATTATTTCTAGCCAATCCAAGCATTTATTGGTGATGACAAGAAGTAGATCATAAACAATCCTGAGACAAGAAGCAGCAAAGGATGAACTTCTTTGCGACGTCCTTGAATCAAGCGGATTACAACGTGTGTGATGAAGCCAGCACCAATACCTACAGAGATGTTGTAAGTGAAAGGCATCAAAATGATTGTTAGGAATGAAGGAATTGCTATTCCTAGATCATCCCAGTCGATGTTCTTGATCTGAGTCATCATGAGGAATCCCACGATGATCAGTGCTGGAGTGGCAGCCTCGTAAGGAATGATTGCTACTAGCGGCGCCAAGAATGTTGTTAACAAGAAGGCGATACCGGTAACAACTGAAGCGAGACCTGTGCGAGCACCTTCGCCTACGCCAGCAGCTGATTCGATGTAGCTAGTATTTGAAGAAATACCTGCGGCGCCACCTGCTGCCGCGGCTAGTGAGTCAACCAAAAGAATCTTCTGGATGTTGTCTACGTTTCCATCCTTGTCGGCTAACCCCGCTTCGTGACCAATTGCAGTCACAGTTCCGACAGTGTCGAAAAAGTCTGAGAGCAACAAAGTGAATAGCAACAAGATTGCGGCAATGAGTGAAACGTTATCTAGTGTGAATGCACCGAACAGATCGAATTGACCGGTGAACTTGAACTTAGGAACCGAAACAATGTCCTTAGGAACTGATGGAATATTCAATCCCCAACCACCATCGACGATAGTTGGTGGATTGCCAGGTGTGAATCCTGGAGCAATGTTGTAGATCTTCTGAATAACTACAGCCGCAACAGTTGCGCCCACAACACCGATCAGGATTGCGCCCTTAACCTTGCGAACCATCAATCCGATGATTAGAAGAGTTCCGAAAACGAAAACAACAGTTGGCCATCCGACCAAGTTTCCATTCACGCCAAGACCTACTGGTACTGGACCGCTGGCTGTACGACGAACAAAGCCGGCATCAACTAAACCGATAAGTGCGATGAATAGACCGATACCAACTGAGATAGCGATCTTTATCTGTGCTGGTACTGCCTTGAAAACCGCTACGCGGAAACCGGTGAGTACCAAAACCAGAATAATCAAACCTTCAAGAACTACGAGGCCCATTGCTGCGGCCCATGTCATCTTTGATGCGATACCAACCGCAACAAAAGTGTTCAGACCTAAGCCAGTTGCAAGTGCAAGCGGGTAGTTAGCAACTGAGCCCATCAAAATTGTGAGCAAACCGGCAATTAATGCAGTTGTTGCCGCAACCATCGCTGGCGCAGGTGCTGCGCCGCCGAAAAGAAATTGACCGTTTTTGTCAGGTGAATAAGCCAAGATGATTGGGTTAAGGGCAACGATGTAAGCCATCGTAAAGAAGGTAACGAGACCGCCTCTAACCTCTTGAGCTATCGAAGAACCACGTTCTGAGATTTTAAAATATGAATCCAGCATGGATGGAGCCTTTCTGATTTTGTTAACGGGGGTGTTTGCGACCCCGTGTGCGAAAAGGGCGCACATCCCTGGGAAGATGTGAAGATCCTATGGGCTACTTAGAGGTAACTCTTGAAACGACTCCCAGGGAAATAGCGATTGATTGGCCGATCAAGGTAGCAAACATGAGCGTGCCTAGCCCAACTGTGCCTCCTAAAAGCCACCCACCGACCAACACAGTCCCTTCGATTGCTAATCGGACACGACCAATTCGAATCCCTGTTTTATTGTGAAGGGCGGTCATCAATCCGTCGCGAGGGCCCGGTCCTAATCCGCAGGTGATGTACAAACTTGAACCAATTCCGACCATTGCAATTCCCACAATGCAGTACAGGATTCCAATCGCATATGAACTCTGCAATGGAAAAATGGTGACCCCGACTTGGATCGCAAGTGCGATTAACGCAATATTCGACAAAGTTCCAAAGCCTGGTTTTTGTTGCAGTGGGATCCACAGCAGAAGCACCAAAGTACTAATAGCAAAAGTAGACCAACCCATGGTGATATCTAGTCGATTTGAAATTCCTTGGGCCAACACTGACCATGGGGCGTTTCCAATATCGCTCTGAATTAATAAAGAATCACCAAGTCCGAAAATAAATAACCCAAAAAATAGAACACTCGTGCGAATAGGGGATAGGTCCCATCGCGATGTAGCTGTCCATGGCGTATGCGGGACCGTCTTGTGGGGACGTAGGAATTCTAAGAATGGATTAGACATTGCGTGAGTATAATCGGCATATGTTTCCTGGTGTAGGCACAGTCATAAATATTGTCACAATTATTTCAGGTGCCTCGCTCGGCGTTCTAGTCGGTAATCGCATGAATACACGTACTCGAACTTTGCTGACGGATGTATTAGGCCTTGTTACCCTCTTGGGTGCTGGTTCTGCACTAATCCCATTATGGTCTAAACGCTATATAGAAGCATTGCCACAAGGATGGACCTTGCTAATTGTCCTTGGTTCTTTATTAGTTGGTGGACTTATTGGTTCGGCGCTAAAACTTGAGGATCGATTGGATTCACTTGGTGAAACATTACGGATTAAATTTAAAGCATCTAGTGACTCACCTTTTGTTGAAGGATTTGTAGCCGCATCTTTACTTTTCGCTATCGGGCCATTAGCAATATTGGGCAGTATTAGCGACGGCATGGGTACGGGAATCGATCAATTAATTCTTAAAAGCACTCTCGACTTTTTTGCTGCAATGGCATTTGCGACATCACTTGGTTGGGGAGTAGCAGTATCTGCAATTCCAGTCGGAATCTATCAAGCATTCT
>CAIXVA010000203.1 GCA_903922745.1 uncultured Actinomycetes bacterium | reverse complement strand
CACACGCTAAATCCACTATTAGGGTATCTATTAACCCGGCTTTAGCGGCCCCAACCACGCCCAAAACCTTCTCGGCACCTGATGCCACCCCGATTACACGCGGGATCTTTTTAATTTCTTCCAGAGTCAATCCGATGACTCTGGAGTCCAATTGTGCTGACAGTGGCGTGCCATCTTTCTTATAGAAGCGGGCGGCGATATCCCCGGCGTAATCTTTAGCCAGCTCATCGCGCTCTGCTTTTGAGACCTTGAACTCGGAGAAAACCATTTCTGATGAGGAGGAGCCAGCAGAACCAATTCCGACCAAAGCCACGTGGGCTCCGCGGGCAAGCTGAAGAGTCTTAGCGATGCTCTCTTCTTCCAGCAAAGAGTCTCTAACCTTTTGATTGCTGACAACCACAGGAGATAAGAAGGGAACAAACTGCGCGTTTAGATTTTTAGCTAGGTTGCGGCCAACCTCTTCGGCGCTCACTGATGTGATCACAGAAGATAAAGAACCCATCACCTGTGTCACTTTTAGGCCAGACAATGTTTCGCTGTGAGTATTTACAACGGTTGCTTCTAGGCCACGTCCCCAGGAGATTGCAATGGTTTGGTTATCGCGCAGGTTTTTTAGCAACGCGCTCGCAGCTGCTCGGCCAACGGTATTTAAAGTTAAGTCATTTGATTCACTGGTAATAACTTGCACATCTTTAATCTTGAGTAGCTCTGATAACTGTGAAGACAGAGCCTCGTGCTTGTGTGTGGGTGAAACAATTTTAATTTCAACATAACCCAGGCGCTTTGCATCCGACAACATGCGCGAAACATTTGATCGTGACGTATTTAATTTTGATGCAACTTGATCTTGCGAATAGTGGCCTTCGTAATACAGGCGTGCTGCGCGAAGGATTAACTCTGCCTCGCGCTGTTTCACTATCGTCACATCCGTTCAGTAGTTGAACATTTGGCTTAGTGTGCTGTTAACGCACCCTATAAATCAAGGACATTTGTGAAAATCTTTATAACGATTAAAGGCCCAGTTGAGCAAGTTCCACTAGTTGAGATCGGGCCGAATTCTTAGCGTCCAGCGCTGTGTTTGCGGCAATTGCGACATTTCCGGCCATTGTTAATTGTTGTAAAGAATGCGCGGTTACTGCTTGCGCAACATCTGTCAGTGTGGCGACACTGCACGAAAGTGAAGATACTCCCAAACCAATTAGTACTGAACCCAGTGCTGCATCAGATGCTGCTTCTCCGCACACACCCACCGGACAATTATTTTTAATGCCAGCTTGTGCAACTAGGTGGACAGCGCGCAGCAAAGCTGGTTGCCAGGGATCGTTAAAGCTGGCCAACGGCGCAGATTCGCGATCTGCGGCGTGTAGATACTGTCCTAAGTCATTGGTACCGATCGAAACAAAGTCACACACCTTTGTTATTTCATCTGCATGGAAAATTGCTGCAGGTACCTCAATCATTACTCCTGCTTTGTTTAAACCATACTCACGCGCCATTGCAACAAATGCTGCAGCCTCACCTGGCAAGGTCACCATCGGTGCCATTACCCATACTTCAGCCGAAGTCGCTTTGGCAGCATTTGCAATAGCCTGTAACTGAATACGCAATAAATCTTCATGACCATCGATGGTGCGATATCCCCGAACACCTAATGCCGGGTTTGGTTCTTGAGCAAAGTTAATAAATGCCATTGGCTTATCTGCGCCAGCATCTAAGGTGCGGATGACAACTTTATGGCCATTAAATGGTGTGAACAATTGGGTATAGATCGCAGTTTGTTCTTGCACAGTTGGCGCATCGTTTCGATCTAGATACAACAGCTCTGTTCGTAGCAATCCAACGCCATCTGCCCCTGCTGCAACCGCTGCCACAGTGTCTTCTAGACGACCGATGTTTGCATAGATCGGAACAACTTTTCCATCTGTTGTCACATAACCATCTGCAGAACGGGCAATTACCTTTGATTTACGAGCCTTAATACGCTCAATCTTGGTTGCAATCTCACTCTTTAGGGCCGCATCGGGATTGAAGGTGATCTGCCCAGTTGTGGCATCAACCGCAACGGTTGCACCAGCCTGTACTGATGCTGCTTCTACAACGCCAGGGCAGGCAACGATCGCTGCAATGCCATTAGATCTAGCAATGATTGCAGTGTGGCTAGTTGGTCCACCACCTGCAGTAACAATTGCCACAATTTTATCTGTTTCTAAATCAGCTGTATCTGCAGGGGACAAGTCTTGCGCAATCAAAACGGTTGGCACATCAAAATGTGGAATTTCAGGATAGGCAATGCCAGCGATTTCGCATAAGACGCGGTCTCGAATATTTGCTACATCGCTGACGCGCTCTGCCAAGTAACCACCTGAAGCAGTTAGTAATTCTTGAAAAACTTCAGTTGCTTTAACCATGGCATAGCTTGCAGTGTGACCACTTGCAATAAATCCTGCTGCCTCTTCGGCGATTGCTGGATCAGTTGCAATCTCAGCTGTTGCTAACAATATTTCCTGTAACTCTCCAGTTGTTCTGGCAGCACGTGCTTCTAAATCTAAACCAACTCTTTTGATTGCAAGGTTGAGTGCGTGACCTTCTGCTTCAAAACTTTGGTGGGATGGCTGGCCTGTTGGGACAGGAATATTTGTATTGAGCAGAAAGAAAGGACCGACGGCGGCTCCAGAACTTGCTGGTATGCCCGTAAGAGTTGTCACACGTGTCCTTTAGTTAGGTGCTTCTACAGCGAAGCGACGAGAGCGTCCAGTAATAGTGCACCATCATAAAAGTCGCAGAAGTTAAGATCAATAGTCAGCGAAACAATCTTTGTTGTGGCGCTTTCATAACCAATGGTCACAGATGTAACTTGGTTAGGGAAAAGCAGAGGGGTTGCAGAGCTCATTGAATAAGTTGTCAGATCAAAGACTGTAGTTGTGGCCCCTGAAAGCATTGCTACAGGCACCTTTCCGTTCTTTGCAGCATTAGTTGTGGATGCAACCAATGCGGTTAAATCAGCAATGCTGGATTGATCTGGATCTCTAAATACTGGCAATGCGCTGCCGTATTTGGATTCGATAATCAAAGCAACACCAACATGTTGGTGGGCTGCAAGATCTGGGCGATTGCGTAATACCTTGGCCCAGGCAGCAATAAATTTCGCGTGATCAAAATTGGCGCTAACACTGCGAGTAAATGAGGCTTGGGCAATTCCGCGAGTCATTTCAATGCCCTTAGCAATCAACGCTTTGTTAGCTGCTTGACGCTTTGCAATGGCTGGATCTAACTGTGCGCCATTGACATCTTCCATCGTGATGGTGCGATCTGGTCCTGTGGCACGCACTGTGCGCAAATCAATTCCGCGGTTTGCTGCTTCAACCCTGGCCTTTGGAACCGCTTTTACTGTTTCATTAAGAATGACTGGGGCCACAATAACTGGTGCAACAGATGCAACAACTACGGGAGCAGAAACTACCTCCACTGCAGCCACTGATTCGTTATCTGACCCGAAATCAAATGCCATAACCTCAGTTTCTGTAAGCATGATTAAAACCGGCTTGCCGATTTCAACAACATCACCTGGGTTTGCAACTAGTGCTTCGATAACACCATCTGCTGGTGCTTCTACTTCCATATCAATCTTGTCAGTCATTACCTCAAATAAAACATCACCACTTTTAACCTGGTCGCCCACTGCAACATGGAAATTGATGAGTTCTCCAGTTTCCAT
>CAIXVA010000202.1 GCA_903922745.1 uncultured Actinomycetes bacterium | reverse complement strand
TGTCTCATGGTGTGAGCGTCAATCGCACCTCAATTTGAGCGTGGAACAGGGAGGGATGATCGATGCTGATCGACTCTTTTGCCGCTCCGATGTATGCCACCAATTGCTGGGTATTGGCAGCTGAATCAGGGTCAGAGTGCGTGGTCTTTGATCCGGGTATGCCAGATGTTTCGCACCAATTAACAGAGATATTGGAAAAACATAATTTGAAGCCAGTTGCTGTAATAGCGACACATGGGCATCTTGATCACACATTTTCCATACAACCGATCGCAGATGGATACGACATCCCTTCATATATCCATAGTGAAGATCGTGCTGCTCTGTCCAGCCCAGAAAATCTGGTTAGTCCCGAATTTCAAAGTATGTTGTCTGGAATGAGTTTTACCGAGCCTAATAATGTTCGCGAACTACGCAATGGCGATGTAATTGATTTAGTCGGCCTGTCGTTTAAGACTATTCACGCCCCTGGCCACACGCGTGGTTCTTTAATGTTTGAAGTTTCCAATGAGGTATTGGTCAGCGGGGATGTCCTGTTTGCTGGTTCGATAGGACGTACAGATCTACCGACAGGCTCGGCAAAAGATATGGAAGAAACATTGCGTAAAAAAGTTGTGCCTTTATCTGACCACCTGCGGGTTCTCCCTGGACATGGTCCGGATACAACGATGGCCCATGAGAAAAAGCACAACCCATATCTAAAGAGTTTGGTAGGTCGACACTAATGTCGGGACAAAAGATTTCAGCACCAAAAGGCGTTAGCGAATACGTTCCAAGCAGATCTAGTGCATTTGAATTTGTGCGTGACTGCCTCATTACTCCTGCAAAGCTTGCTGGGTATCAATTAATTGAGCTGCCTGTTTTTGAGGACACAGAATTGTTTACTCGAGGTGTTGGTGAATCCACAGATGTTGTTTCAAAGGAAATGTATACATTTGAAGATCGAGGGGGACGTTCTATAACTTTGCGCCCCGAAGGTACCGCTGGTGTAATGCGAGCGGTTATTGAACATGGATTAGATCGCGGACAACTACCGGTAAAAGTTTGGTACTCAGGTCAATTTTTCCGAGCTGAACGTCCGCAAGCCGGACGATATCGTCAGTTTTATCAGGTTGGAATTGAGGCTATCGGTCTAGATGATCCTGCAATTGACGCAGAGGTAATTGCAATCGCAGACGCGGGATTTAAAGCAATAGGGCTTAGTAAATATCGTTTGGAAATTACCTCGTTGGGCGATGCTGAGTCTCGTGCGGCTCATCGCATTGATTTAGTTAAATTTATCGCGACCCTGACGTTAGATGAGGCAACTGCTGCACGCGCAGTAATTAATCCGCTTCGTCTATTTGATGATAAGCGAGAAGAAATGCGCAAAGCGATGGCGGATGCGCCTTTATTGATTAATTACTTGAATCAAGATTCGCGCCAGCAATTTGAACAGGTTCAAAAGTATTTGGACGCACTAGGTATTGCATATGTTGTTAATCCTCGAATGGTTCGAGGTTTGGATTACTACACGGGCACAACATTTGAATTTGTTCACGAGCTATTAGGCGCCCAATCTGGCATCGGTGGTGGCGGACGTTATGACGGCTTAATGGAACAACTAGGTGGTCAATCTCTTTCCGGTATCGGGTTTGGATTAGGCGTTGATCGCGCCTTGCTAGCAGCAGAGGCTGAAGGTGTTATTGGAAACGATGCGTTTGTGTCTGATCTCTTCATTATTCCATTGGGGGATGCAGCCAAAGTCAAAGCCCTCACCATTGCCTCTAGTTTGCGCGCTCACGGGAAAACGGTGGAAATCGCATTTGGTGATCGCGCTCTAAAAGGTGCGATGAAGGGTGCCGATAAGAGTGGTGCGACACATGTCGTTGTTCTTGGTGAGTCAGAGATTTCTAGTGGAACCGTTGAGTTGAAAGAGATGAAATCTGGCCATACATCTTCAGTTAAGATTGACTCATTGCTCGAAGCTCTCTAAATCGGAAAAATTGGACTAATTAATGTTACGCACACACGAAGCAGGCTCACTCCGTAAATCTCACGCGGGTCAGACAGTCACCCTTGCAGGTTGGGTTTCACGTCGACGAGATCACGGTGGCGTAGCATTTATTGATTTGCGTGATGCATCTGGTTCTGTTCAGGTAGTTATCCGTGATGAAAAGGTCGCAGGATCTTTGCGAGCAGAGTGGTGTTTGTTGATCACTGGCGAGGTAGTTGCTCGCCCTGATGGAAATCAGAATACAAATATTGCAACGGGAGAAATTGAAGTTATGGGCGACACCGTTGTTGTCTTGTCAGAAGCTGCGCCATTACCGTTTCCGGTTGATAGCGGGGATGACACAGATATCAATGAAGAAGTTCGTTTGCGCTATCGCTACCTCGATCTACGTCGTGAAAAGCCAGCGCATAACCTTCGCTTACGCTCAAAGG
>CAIXVA010000201.1 GCA_903922745.1 uncultured Actinomycetes bacterium | reverse complement strand
GGATAGCCTGCCCCGCATGAACCTTTTTGACGCCCATTCGATAGTTTCCCAGCTCGGCCTGGCCGGCGTCCTCGCGATCGTTTTTGCTGAAACAGGGCTGCTGTTCGGAATCGCATTCCCGGGGGACTCGCTTCTATTTATTGCTGGCGTCGCTGCTTCTGGTTCGGGGGCGGCAATTCTTGGAAATGCACACCTGCCAGCGGCGTTGTTGTTCGTATTAACACCTGTAGCAGCAATTGCCGGTGGAGAAGTTGGCTACCTGCTTGGTAATAAATATGGTCGCGGATTATTTGATCGCCCTGATGGTCGTGTCTTTAATCATCAACGCGTTGTTGCAACAGAGCGTTGGCTTGCAAAGTACGGAACCGGTAAAGCATTAGTGCTTGCTCGTTTTGTTCCCGTCGTTCGAACACTTATTAATCCGATGTGCGGTGTTGTTGGCTTGAACAAAAAGCAATTTAGATTATGGAACGCTATTGGTGCGGTTATCTGGACAGAGTTTGTTTTAACTCTTGGCTATCTATTAGGGGATGTCCTTAAAGGGTCAGTAGACAAATATTTGCTACCGGTAATTGCATTAATCATTGTGATCAGCCTTATTCCAGTAATTTTTGAAGTTTTTAAAGAATGGCAATCAAAGCGCTTTAAAAAATAATTACAGGCCTAAATCTGCTAACTGATATGCCGCGCGGTATTCATAACCAGCTTCTTTAATCTTTGGTTCTGCGCCGCGTTCAACAATTACTGCGACAGCAACAACAATTGCGCCAGCTTCAATTAGCGCTTCAACCGCTGTTAGAACAGAACCACCTGTTGTTGATGTGTCTTCAACTGCCAATACTCGCTTGCCCTTAACATCTGGTCCTTCAATGCGGCGTTGTAGTCCATGTGCTTTTTCAGCTTTGCGAACAACAAAGGAATCAATCTTTCGCCCCTGCGCTGCTGCAACATGCATCATCGCTGTTGCAACTGGGTCTGCGCCCAGGGTTAATCCGCCGACCGCTTCGTAATCAAGATCTTGTGTTAAATCCAGCATGACCTGGCCAACAAGGGGAGCCGCGACCGAATCCAGTGTGACGCGACGTAGATCCACGTAGTAATCAGCCTCTTTACCGCTAGAAAGAATGACTTTTCCGTGCACAACGGCCTTAGTAAGAATCTGTTCCCTCAGAGTTTCATGTGAATTCATGCTGCAACCTTACCGCGGCGACCGATCATCTCTACATTATGGGGATGAACGCGCAACGGTTAGAGACGTCACGGTTATTGCAGCGCTTTGGTTTTGGGCCACGTCCAGGCGAATATGCCCAAGCTCTAAAGGATGGTGTTGAGGCAACGCGCGCCAAAGTTTTGGCAGTTCCAACAGTTGATGCTGGTGCAAATACAGTTGTCATGCCAGAGATAACTGATTTAGGTAAGCGTCCCGCCGCAAATAGCAAAGAGATCGTTCCTTATGCAATTGCAGTTCGTTTTCAAATCCAGCAATTAGTCATGTGGTGGCTAGACCGTATGGCTTTAAGTGATCACGGTTTGACGGAACGAATGACCTGGTTTTGGCACGGACACTGGGCAACGTCGGTAGATAAAGTTAATTTTGCTTTGCCAATGTTGAATCAGAATAAAACATTAAGAACTTATTGTTTAGGTAATTTCAAAGATATGTCCCGGGCGATGATTAATGACAGCGCATTGCAATTTTGGTTAGACGGACAAGACAGCACGTTGACCGCACCTAATGAAAACTTGGGACGCGAATTAATGGAGCTATTTGTTTTGGGTGTTGATCGGTTTACCGAAGATGATGTTAAAGCCGCGGCTCGTGCATTAACTGGGTATCAAGTTGTTAACTACTCCGGAACTCTCACCTTTAATCCAAAGCGGCATGATCCAACTCTGATAACGATCTTAGGAAAAACACAAACCTTTACTGGCGAGACATTGTCTGATTTCTTGGTCGCTCGCGATGACAATGCTACTTTTATTGCTGAACGTTTGTGGTACCGCTTCATGTCAAGCACCGAAACGATGCCTTCATCATTTGCACCAAAGAGCGCACTTGCAACTCGTGATATTTCTGCTGCGGTTAAAGCCATGGCAAGTGATCCTGCGATTCGTGATGAAAAGAATGATTTAGTGAAATCACCGGTCGAATGGTTTATCGCAGCATGCCGCGCACTCAAGATCACGCCATCGGCTTTGAAGACTCCAGCGCAGTTGATTAACTACTTAAATCAAATGGGTCAGGTGCCATTTAGCCCACCAAATGTGGGTGGTTGGCCTGCCGGCGAAGCCTGGTTGTCATCAGCAACGGCGCAATATCGAATCAGTTTTGCAACGTGGTTGATTAAACAAGGTGATCTTTCTGCGCTAACGGCTATCCCAGTTGAATCACGAGTTTTAAAATCTGCCGATTGGTTAGGTGTTGCCGAATGGAGCCCCCGAACACAAGCTGCACTTAGAAACTCTTTAGCCGATCCTGCTCAGTTTGCATTGCTTGCATTGTGTAGCCCTGAATTTATCGTGAGTGCATAGGAGATCACCATGGATACAGTAACCAGAAGAAAGTTTCTAAAGCTCACATCAGGGGCAGTTGCAGTTGGTGCGGCGGCACCACTACTTAGTATTGATCAAATCGCAGAAGCAGCCATCAATCGCCCTCTGCCAGCTAACACACCAATTCTTGTTGTTATAACTCTGTATGGTGGCAATGACGGATTAAACACGGTAATTCCATTTACTGATCCAATTTATTTTTCATCTCGCCCGGATATTTCTTATAAACCAGAAGCTGTTTTACCTATCTCTGCAGAGCTGGCATTGAATCCTGCAATGAAAGGCTTGAAGGCTTTGTGGGATCAAAAGAAAGTTGCAATCATTCGTGGTGTTGGTTATCCAGATTCAGATCACTCTCACTTTTCATCGATGGCAAAGTGGCAAACAGCATCTCCTGCAAAACATATTTCAACGGGGTGGCTAGGTCGCTGGGTTGATACACAAAGTGATGATCCAATGCTTGCAATTTCCTTGGGATCTGTTTTGCCACCAATGCTTGCTGGTGCAAAGCGAAGTGGTTCTGCGCTTCCATTAGGTGGTTTAGTGATTCCTAAAGGCGATTTAGCCACACAGTGTGCAAAACTGTCTCGACCTGTTGCAAAAGATTCAAAACTCATGGCTGCTGCAGCTACTTCAATGCGCAACCTATTTAATCTTTCAACAACGGTTCAGCCAGTGCTGAAGTCTCCTGCGCCCGTAGCCCCCGAATTGCCTACAACCAATGGTGGAAACGCTGGCGGAGATAGCAATTTGGCCCAGCAATTAGATGTCGTTGCAAAGCTAATCGCAGCCGGTTCCCCAACCAAGGTCTGGTCTGTTTCACTAGGTGGTTTTGATACCCACGCTAATGAAGCAAACGCTCAAGCCGAATTATTAGGTGTTGTGTCAGATTCTTTGTCGCGCTTTATGGGTCAACTCAAGGCAACAACTAGAAGTAATGATGTAACAATCATGATCTACAGCGAATTTGGTCGCCGTGTTGCAGGTAACGGCTCTCAAGGAACCGATCATGGAACATCAGGCCCAATGTTTGTTATTGGTAACGCTGTTAAGGGTGGATTCTACGGTGAACAACCATCGTTAAAGAATCTATACAAAGGTGATTTAGCGGTGACTACTGATTTCCGTGATGTCTACGCAACCATGATCGAGAAGGTTTTGAGTTCACCAGTTGAGCCAACCCTTGGTAAATGGGCTGGCCGAGTAAGTTGTTTTAACTAATCTTCTTTGTAGATAATTACTTCAGTTTTACGACGCGCTACTAAACCTTTAGGTGGGTTTTGTTCAATCAGTGCATTTACTTCAATTCGCAGCTGCGCAACTTCAACGGCCATATTGGCAACAGCAGACTCTAATTCGATAATTCGCTTAATACCTGCGTGATTGATTCCTTCACCAACAAGTTTTTGAACTGCGCGCAGCAAAGCAATATCTCGCAATGAGTAACGACGGTTGCGACCTTCTGTGCGAGAAGGAGAAACTAAACCTAACTTGTCGTATTGACGCAAAGTTTGTGGATGCATACCTGAAATTTCAGCAGCAACTGAAATTACATAAACACCAGCTTCATCATCTGGTTGATTGTTCATAGTCTCGTCGCTCATATCTTTGCCTTATTCACGAAATCTGCACGAACATCTTCGCTAGATGTTTCCTCAGCAAATGTTTTCAGAGCATCTAACGCCTTGCCATCAACGCGTTGAGGTACTTGGACCTCGACAGTGACCAATAAGTCGCCTGTAGTACTGCCTTTTGTGATGCCACGGCCTTTTACTCGAAGCGTACGACCGTTAGGTGTGCCAGGAGCGATTCGCACTGTTACATCATCACCAGCCATTGTTGGCACCTTTATATCGGCACCCAATGCAGCTTCTGCAAATGTAACTGGCAAAGTAATCGTTAAGTTTTCACCTTTGCGAGAAAAAATTGGGTGAGGCTTTACGTGCAGTTGAATAAATAGATCGCCAGGACCCGCTTCACCTTGTGCGCCTTTTCCTTTAACGCGAATCTTTGCCCCATCATGCACACCTGTTGGAACACGTGCAGAAATGTTTTGTGCTTGTCCTCTATCTGTTGCTAAACGCAGATCCAGTGTTGTCCCAAAAACTGACTCGCGAAATGTAATTGTTGCTTCGGTTTGAAGATCCTGTCCTTTACGTGGACCGCGACGTGCGCCGCCGCCAAATAGATTTGCAAAGATATCTTGTGGGTTTCCGCCACCAAAGACATCACCAAAATCTCCACCTTGGAATCCGCCGCCTTGTGGTGCGCGAAATCCGCCCTTTTCAAACAATGAACGCGCTTCATCATATTCAGCACGCTTTTTTGCGTCAGATAAAATTTCGTACGCTTCTGATACCGCTTTAAATTTTTCTTCTTTTGCAGCATCACCTTTTGTTTTATCTGGGTGCAGATCACGCGCAAGTGCGCGGTACTTCTTCTTGATTTCATCGGCAGCTGCCTTCTTATCTACTCCAAGGACTTTATAGAAATCCTTTTCATAGAGATCTTTGGCTGCCATTTTTAATTACGCTCCCGCTGGATCTGTTACAGCAACGCGAGCTGGGCGCAAAATGCGCTCTTTGTACTTATAGCCAGGCTGCAAAATCTTTGAAGC
>CAIXVA010000200.1 GCA_903922745.1 uncultured Actinomycetes bacterium | reverse complement strand
GCTGGCAATAGCCGCAGAGTTAGGGGCAGGGGTGGCTTTAGCCCTCTACTTGCCTCGATTGTTTAAGCGCGCATGAGAAAACGTGTTGTAATACTTGCCTCCGGAACAGGTTCGCTTGCTCAAGCGATCATGGACGCCACGGAACTTGATATTCAAATTGTTGCCGTGGTTTCAGATAGAGCAGATGCTCAAGTTTTGGAACGGGCCAAGAAAGCCAATATCAATACTTCAGTTATTGAGTTAAATGGTGATCGTGCTGCATGGAATAGGCAGTTGTTAAGTCAGGTAGATCAGTACCAACCAGATTTAGTCATTAGTGCTGGATTCATGCGAATTTTGTCCGCTGAATTTGTAAGTACATTTCCGACGATCAATAGCCACCCAGCACTACTTCCTGAATTTCCCGGAGCACATGCGGTTCGGGATGCCTTGGCTGCAGGCGTGACCATCACCGGAACTACTGTTCATTGGGTTGATGCAGGCGTAGATACCGGTCCAGTAATTACTCAAATGGAAGTCCCAGTAGTTCCCGGCGATGATGAAGCAACACTTCATGAGAGAATTAAGAAAGTAGAACGCGGTCTCATTGTTGCGACCATTGCCTTGATTACGCCGACACTGGAGACTAATTCACGATGAGAAAACCTATTCGCCGTGCACTAGTAAGTGTTTACGACAAAGCTCGCTTGATTGAAATTGGCACCGCTTTAAGTTCAGCTGGCATAGAAATTTTGTCCACTGGTTCAACTGCTAAAAATTTAGCTGATGCAGGAATAGCTGTAACCGAAGTAAGTACCTACACAGGCTTTCCTGAAATTATGGGCGGGCGGGTAAAGACTTTGCATCCACGTGTTCATGGTGGAATTTTGGCTGACCAAAATAATCCTGAGCATTTAGCTGCTATCGCCGAATTAGATATTAAGCCTTTTGATTTAGTAATTATTAACTTGTATCCATTTGCAGCCACAATTGCATCTGGTGCAAACTTTGAAGAAAGTATCCAGCAGATCGATATCGGCGGCCCATCAATGCTTCGCGGTGCAGCGAAAAACCATGGCTCAGTAGCTGTTATTTGTCAGACTTCTCAATACGACCAACTTCTAGAAGCAATCAAGTCTGGCGGATTTACAGAGGCAGAGCGACGTCAATTAGCGCTAGAAGTTTTCAGAACTACGGCTGAATACGATTTAACAATCGCAACATGGTTGGGTCAATCAGAAGGCAACAATTTGCCTGACTGGTTTGGACACATCTGGCACCGTGAAAACTCACTTCGATATGGCGAGAACCCACATCAATCTGCTGCTATTTATTCTGGTGGCCCAGCGGGCATTGTTGGAGCCCAGCAATTACATGGCAAGGAAATGTCTTTCAATAATTACACAGATGCAGATGCAGCTTGGCGAGCAGTCCTTGATCATCGCGATCCAGCAGTTGCAATCATGAAGCACGCAAACCCTTGTGGAATAGCAGTGTGTGCACTTGGCGTCGCAGTTGCATACCAACACGCACACGAGTGCGATCCAGTATCAGCTTTTGGTGGCGTCGTTGCTGCTAACCGAAAAGTAGATCTTGCTATGGTAGAGCCACTGTCAAAGATATTTACCGAAGTTATAATTGCACCTGATTACGACGCAGATGCACTCGAACTTCTTATGAAGAAGCCATCAATTCGAATTCTTAAGTGTGATGTGACTTCAACTAATTCATTGGAGATTCGTCCTGTTTCTGGGGGAGTACTTTTACAAGCAACAGATTTAATTGATGCCGAAGGTGATTCACCTGCACACTGGAAACAAGTAAGCGGTAATCCAGTTGATGTGCAGGCGATGAAGGATCTTGAATTTGCCTGGCGAAGCGTGCGCTCAGTAAAGAGCAATGCAATTTTGCTTGCAAAGGGAACAGCTTCAGTTGGAATTGGAATGGGCCAGGTTAATCGTGTTGATTCTGCACGACTTGCAGTTTCTCGCGCAGGTGAACGTGTTAAGGGATCAGTTGCGGCCAGCGATGCTTTCTTCCCATTTGCAGATGGCCTTCAGATCTTGATTGATGCAGGCGTTACAGCAGTCGTCCAACCTGGCGGAAGTGTGCGAGATGAAGAGGTTATTGCTGCTGCACAGGCTGGCGGAATCGCAATGTTCTTTACCGGTACCCGACATTTCTCTCACGCGTAATCGACTGGATAGGCTTCACTCATGAGCGCACAAATTTTGGATGGCAAGGCACTGGCATCTGCCATTAAAGCCGAACTAACAACACGTGTATCCGCTCTCAAAGCCACAGGAATTACTCCAGGTCTTGGAACTGTTTTAGTAGGAGATGACCCAGGTTCGCTTTCATATGTTGGTGGAAAGCATCGTGACTGCAGCGAGGTTGGAATTAATTCAATTCGTGTTGATCTGCCAGGAAGCGCAACTGAAAAAGATGTTTTAGCTGCGATTGCTGATTTAAATTCATCCAAAGAGTGCACGGGATACATTGTGCAACTACCTTTGCCGCAAGGAATCAACACTCAAAGAGTTTTGGAAGCGATTGATCCAAATAAGGATGCTGATGGCTTGCATCCACTTAACCTTGGACGATTAGTCGCAGGCTATGACGCACCGTTGCCGTGTACTCCGCGCGCAATTGTGGCGTTGCTTGATCACTACATGATTGCAACTAAGGGCGCCGAAGTTACTGTGATTGGACGCGGCTTAACAGTTGGACGCCCACTCGGTTTGCTACTAACTCGCAAGCAAGAAAATGCAACGGTTACCTTGACTCATACGGGAACAAAAGATTTAACAAGACACACAAAAAATGCTGACATCATCGTCGCCGCAATTGGACAGACACATTTTTTGAAAGCGGAAATGATTAAAGAAGGTGCAGTTGTCATTGATGTTGGAATTTCGCGCACTTCAGCAGGGCTCGAAGGAGATGTGTGCCCCGGGGTATATGAGAAAGCTTCATATGTTTCGCCAATGCCTGGCGGTGTAGGTCCCATGACTCGTGCAATGTTGCTGACAAATGTGGTTGATGCGTGCAGCTAAATAATCGTCTGCTTTCTATCGTCAGTTACGCCGCAGTCCTGATCGGGGTGGCTCTTGGCACCACTGGCATAGTGCGAGGTGGATCACTTTTCATCGCAGCAGGTACCTTGGGGATCGCTCTCAAATCTCGTAATTTTCGCCGCATAGAGTTTTATTTACCCGTTGTTATCGCAATAGCCCTTTTTGCGCTGGCAATTGCACTTCCTCGCGGACGATAGAGTTCACCTATTCGCAAATACGCATGAATGGAGTCGCCATGGGTGGCAAAGTCACAGTAGTCGGTGCAGGTTTCTACGGTTCAACAACAGCTCTTCGCTTAGCTGAATACGATGTTTTCGATACCGTTGTTTTAACAGATATCGTCGAAGGTAAGCCAGAAGGATTGGCTTTAGATATGAACCAATCTCGTTCTATCGAAGGTTTTGAAACAAAGATTGTTGGCGCAACAACAACTGCTGAAGGTGCGGGCTATGAAGCTACCGCTAACTCAGATGTCGTTGTCATTACCGCAGGACTTCCTCGCAAGCCAGGAATGAGCCGCATGGATTTGATCGGTGTTAATGCCGGAATCGTTCGTGGTGTTGCAGAAAATATTGCAAAGCATTCTCCTAATGCAGTGATCATTGTAGTTTCAAATCCACTAGATGAAATGACTGCTCTTGCACAGATTGCAACAGGATTTCCAAAGAACCGCGTAATGGGTCAAGCAGGAATGTTAGATACAGCGCGTTTTACAAACTTTGTTGCTGAAAAACTTGGCGTAAAAGTTGCTTCAGTTAAGACTTTAACTCTTGGCTCACACGGTGACACTATGGTTCCGGTTCCAAGTCGTTGCACAGTCGATGGCAAGCCACTAAGTGATCTTCTTTCACAAGCAGAAATTGCTGATCTTGTTGATCGCACACGCAATGGTGGCGCAGAAGTTGTTGCATTGTTAAAGACCGGTTCTGCTTACTACGCGCCATCTGCAGCTGCAGCTCGTATGGCAAAAGCTGTTATTGAAGATTCAGGTGCAGTAATGCCTGTGTGTGCTTGGGTTGATGGCGAGTACGGCATTTCTGGTGTGTACCTTGGCGTTGAAGCCGAGATCGGTCGCACTGGTATCAAGAAGGTTGTTGAAGGCGCATTGACTGATACAGAAGTTGCAGCTCTCAAAGAGGCAGCAGAAGCAGTTCGTGCAAAACAAGCAGATGTCCAAACACTTTAAGTAATTTCAAAAGATAAATAAGGGGAGATTATGAGCAAGATCAAGGTAACTGGCACGGTCGTCGAGCTAGACGGCGATGAAATGACACGCATTATGTGGCAGTTCATCAAGGATTCATTGATCCTGCCTTACTTAGATGTGAATCTTGAGTACTACGACCTGGGCATGGAACACCGCGATGCAACTGATGATCAGGTAACCATTGATTCAGCCCGTGCGATTCAAAAGCATGGCGTTGGAATCAAGTGCGCAACGATCACTCCAGATGAGGCACGTGTTGAAGAGTTTGGTCTGAAAAAGATGTGGAAGTCTCCTAACGGAACAATCCGCAACATTCTTGGTGGCGTAATCTTCCGTGAGCCAATCATCATCAGCAATGTTCCTCGTTTGGTCCCTCACTGGACTAAGCCAATTGTTATCGGTCGTCACGCATTTGGTGACCAGTACCGCGCAACAGATTTCAAGGTTCCTGGTCCAGGAAAGCTAACAATCTCATTTGTTCCTGAAGATGGATCTGCGCCAATTAATACTGAAGTTTTCAAATTTGAATCTTCTGGAATTGCAATGGCGATGTATAACGTTGATGATTCAATTCGCGACTTTGCCCGTGCATCTCTTAACTACGGACTTCTTCGCAAGTTCCCTGTGTATCTTTCAACAAAGAACACAATTCTTAAAGCATACGACGGTCGCTTCAAGGACATCTTTGAAGAGATCTATCAAGCAGAGTTCAAGACACAGTTTGAGGCTGCAGGTATTTGGTATGAGCACCGCTTGATCGATGACATGGTTGCTATGTCATTGCGCATGGAGGGTGGATATGTCTGGGCATGTAAGAACTACGACGGCGATGTTCAGTCTGACACCGTTGCACAGGGTTACGGCTCACTTGGTTTGATGACATCAGTCTTAATGACACCAGATGGAAAGATCTGCGAGTCAGAGGCTGCTCACGGAACTGTGACTCGTCACTACCGCGATCACCAAGCAGGTAAGGCAACCTCAACAAACCCAATTGCATCAATCTTTGCCTGGACTCAAGGACTTGCACACCGTGCAAAGCTTGATAACAACCCAGAGCTTGCCAAGTTCTGTGCAACGCTAGAGCGTGTTTGTATCGAGACAGTTGAGCAAGGAAAGATGACTAAGGATTTGTCACTGTTGATTTCAAAGACTGCTCCGTACCAAACAACACAGGAGTTCTTGAATTCAATTGATGCCAATCTAAAATTAGCAATGGCCTAAAAAAGGCCATGGCATAACAGCTTTAGAGCATTAAAAAACCCGCGGTGGCCATTGGCTACCGCGGGTTTTTTATGTGAACTACTTAAATACGCTCACCTGTTGTTGAGTTGAACAAGTGAACAGATCCCTTAACAGCCTCGACAGTAATTGTCTCGCCTGGCTTTGGAGGATTCTTTGGATCCCAGCGAACAATTACTTGTGCGCCTTCATCTGTTGAGTTAGCAAACTTCACTGTTGAATCAGCTGGCTTTCCGTAAACGAAAGCATCTGAACCAAGTTCTTCAACTACTTCAACTAGAACATGGAAGCCCTTTGATGATGGTGTGAAGCCTTCTGGGCGAACACCAACAGTTACTGATGATCCTGCAGCTGCTGGAACATCAATTGCTAGATCTCCAAGCATCGCCTTGCCACCGCTAACAGGAGCGATAAGAAGGTTCATAGCAGGGGATCCGATGAAACCTGCAACGAAAGCATTTGCTGGGTTGTCATAAAGATTACGAGGTGTATCAACTTGCT
>CAIXVA010000199.1 GCA_903922745.1 uncultured Actinomycetes bacterium | reverse complement strand
GAATTAGTCCTTTATGCCTTGGATCCTTTGCGTGTTGTAGCGCTAAATCAGTTCCAAAGGACCATCCAGTAACCCACACGTTTTCTAAATTCAAGGTATCAAAGCAGTAAGAAAGCATTGCTTCCACATCAAAGTGTTCAGCGATTCCGTTATCAAATGCTCCAGTGCTGCTGCCAGCTTCGCTAGTGGTTCCACGTGTATTGAATCGAACAACTGTTATCCCAGTCATTGCAGGTAAGCGGTTAGCCGCTTTCTTGTAGATGTGACTATCCATCATTCCGCCTGCAGTGGGCAGTGGATGTAAGCAAAGAATGGCGCCTTTTGAGAGGCCAACGGGTGCTGCAACCTCGCCAATTAAATCAACGCCATCCGCAGTTATGACATGGAACGGAGTTCGAACAGAATCAAAGACACTGCTCGATCTAACTGGCTGGCTCATACTTCAAATCCTATCTATACCCGACTAGGCTTATTCACATGGCCACTACTTCAAGATCCACAAAAGCTTTCAATTCTCATAATCCCGTAACTGGCGAGGCCGTTGGTTCTTATCCAATTCATTCCGCTAAGGAAGTTGCCGAATTTGTTGCTCACGCGCGAACTGCCAGTTCCGCATGGGTCAAATTAGGTTTTTCAGGTCGGAAAAAGGTTTTGTTGGCCTGGAGTACTTACATTATTAATAATGTTGATCAAATCGCAGCTCTTGTTTCGCTTGAAACAGGTAAGCCAGTTAGTGATGCAAAACTTGAAGCATCACTAGCTGTAAGCCATATCGGCTGGGCTGCAAGACATGCTGAAGACATTATGCGTACCTCTTACCGTGCCCCGGGTGCATTGATGGCAAATATGTCAGCAACAGTTGAGCGATCTCCCCTTGGTGTTGTCGGTGTTATTGGACCTTGGAATTATCCAATCTTTACTCCTGTTGGATCTATCGCATATGCACTTGCTGCTGGAAATACCGTTGTGTTTAAGCCCAGTGAATACACACCAGGTGTTGGCGTGTGGCTAGAAGAGAGTTTTAACACTGTTGCACCTTTTGCAGACATCTTCACAACTATCACTGGTGCAGCAGAGACAGGTAAGGCGTTATGTCTTAGCGGAATCGATAAGTTGTCATTTACAGGATCTACTCGAACAGCAAAGTTAGTTGCTGCAGCATGTGCAATAAACCTGACGCCGATTGTCGCCGAATGTGGTGGGAAAGATCCTGTAATTGTTGCCGCGGATGCTGATTTAGATCGCGCGGTCGATGCAACTATGTGGTCTGCCATGGCCAATGCCGGCCAGTCCTGTATTGGTGCAGAACGTGTATATGTTGATGAAAAGGTAGCTGAATCCTTCATTGCAAAGGCGGTTGCACTTGCCGAAAGCATTCATGCCGGTGCTCCCGGAGATGGAAATTATGGCCCAGCAACAATGCCTTCACAGATTTCTGTTATTTCATCTCACATCAAAGCTGCAATTAAAGATGGTGGGCACTTTGCCTATGGTTCTTTAAAGTCAGTTCAAGCACCATTTGTTCAGCCGGTTATTTTGGTAGATGTCTCTGAGACTTCTGCTGCAGTTCGTGAAGAAACATTTGGACCAATCATTATTATTAATCGCGTGGCAAGTATGCAAGAAGCGATCGAGCTTTCTAACTCATCACGATACGGGTTAGGTGCCAATGTTTGGTCCAAACGTCAGGGCAAGAGAATCGCTTCACAGTTGCAATGCGGAATGGTGGCAATAAATTCAACATTCTCATTTGCAGCCGTTTCCTCAGTTCCATTTGGTGGAGTAAAAGACAGTGGTTATGGGCGCGTGCATGGTCCTGAAGGATTACTGGAATATACATATCCACGCACCGTTGTTCGCACTCGATTTAATGTGCCGTTGCATTTCTTAAGTTTTAAACGTAAAGCTAAAGATGACAAACTAGTTGTAAAAGCTACAAAGTTGTTAAAGGGCCGCTTAGGTTAAAAACGAGGTGCGTTACGAGTGCGTTCGGTATTAGGACGCCTTTTATTTTTCTTCGCCCAACACGCTGTGTGCCAATGGCGGCGACCTTCTTCATCGTATTCAAGCCACGCAACAACATGTGGAGTCGCAAGTGGAATCAATTGGTCGCAGCCTGGACAGCGATAT